>JBJOLO010000699.1:0-19134 GCA_046045565.1 Planctomycetota bacterium
CATTGCCAGAAAGTTATCGCGAATCTCGCGCTTGACGCTTTTGGAAACCCAGCCGCTATCGCGAAGTTGCTGGAGATTGGCAGGGCGATTCATGACGGCATCCTGTTGCGGTTGGGGATTACTGCGTGGGGAAACGGAGGCGTTTTCTAGGCAGATCGCAGGCGGTCTTTCCTAGCGGGTGCCGCCTCGGACAGCGAGCGAGGTGATGTGTCAGGCGGTTCCCGACAACCGTTCACACATCTCAGTGTACACCACCGAATGCGGGTCGGGGATGCGGTGATATGCCCGTTCACTATGGGCATTAAAGGCAGGCGATTAGGGTTGGCAAGCGTCGTGTGCAGGGTTTGTAGCAGATGGCGTGTCCGATACGGCCAGATCCTGCGGCGGGCTGTCCAAAAGTGGCAGGCTGACGATGAATGTCGTGCCTTTTCCCAATTGACTTTCGGCGGAGATCGTACCGCTGTGCAGGTGAACGATCGCTTGGCAGATGCTCAGTCCGAGTCCCGTGCCGCGTGTTTCGCCGGACCGCGGTCGTGAGCGGTCGCTGCGGAAGAATCGCTCGAAGATATGCGGAAGATCTTCAGGTGCAATGCCGGCACCGGTATCGGAAACACGCACCGTAACGTTGCGGAGTTCCTTATCGCGCTCGACGGCGACCTGAATCGTACCTCCTGTGGCGGTGAACTTGAGTGCATTGTCCAGGAGGTTGTTCATCACTTGGCGAAGGTAGTGACGGTTTCCTTTGACCCAGATCGGCGAACTGGGGGTCAGTGACATCTGAATGCCGCGATCTTCGGCGACAGGTCCGAACATGTCGACAGAACGGCGCAGGACATCGTCGAGCTGAATCGGCTTGGTGGCGACGAGCGGGCCTTCCGCTTCGGTTTCGGCGAGCAACAAAAGCTGCGAGACGAGTCCGGTGAGAATGACGGTCTCTTCGAGCAGGCCTTCCAGTACTTCCTGATATTGTTGCGCGCTCCGTGGTTCGTTCAGGGCGACTTCGATTGCACTGCGAATCGCGGCCAGGGGTGAACGCAATTCGTGGGCGGCGTTGGCGACAAAGTCGCGCTTGGTCTGCAAGTAGAGTGCGATGCGGTCGAGAAGCTTATTGACTTGTTGCGCGAGTTGGTCCAATTCGTCATTGGTCCCGCGGACGACCAGCCGATCGGAAAGCTGTGCGGGCTGGAGCGATGCGGTAGTGTGAATCATCGCCGCAAACGGTTCCGTGGCGCGCTGGGCGAGCCAGTATCCGCAAAGCGGTGCAAAGATCGCGAGCCCGATGCAGATCAAAACCGCGTTGCGATCGATCCGTGCCATATCCTGAGCGATCGGTTGAAGCGACGAACCAATGCGAACTAGCACCTCACCTCCGGGGCGAGGAACGTTGCATTGCACGATTCGATACTGCTTAATCGTCACCGGATCGAGATCGGGGTGGCCGCGCGGAGGTTCCATCTGCGGCGGCGCGCTGGAACTCGCCCAAAGCTGGGTATTGGTTGTGGGGTTGAGGAAGCGAACGTACCAGTCGCGAAGTTCATGTGCCTCGGCTTTGCGACTCATTTCGCTGTAGATCTCAGTCGATTCAGGATAGTTGAGATCGTTGAGCGCAAGTTGCAGTTCGCGAGCGTCCTCGAGCAGAATCACATCGAGCTCCGCGATGAGGGCGTAGTAAAGGCCCTGTCGCATGCCCAGCAGGGTGGCCAGTACCGTGAGCACGACAACGCTGGCGTTCCAGGCAGCGAGGCGAAATCGCAGGGGGCCGCGGACCGACTTAATTCGCGCGAATGACATAGCCACGACCACGCACGGTATGGATCAGCGGCACGCCGAACCCCCGGTCGATCTTGCCTCGCAGACGATTGATGTGAACTTCAATGACGTTCGTCACGCCTTCCCAATCCGCTTCCCACAGATGCTCGCACAGCATCTTGCGCGTCACCACCTGCCCGCAATAACGCATCAAGAGCTCCAGGATGCTGAATTCGGTCGGCGTCAATTCGATCTCTTTGTTTTCGCGAGTCACCCGCCGGGTGGCGAGATCCAGTTTCAGACCGGCCGTTTCAAGAATGGAGGAGGGGCGAGACTGGGCGCGACGGCACAGTGCATCCAGGCGAGCCGTCAATTCGGGGAAGGCAAAGGGTTTCACAAGATAATCATCCGCGCCGGCGTTGAGCCCCGCGACCCGGTCATCGACCGAACCCATCGCGGTGAGAATCAGAATCGGTGTGCGAACTCCCTGAGCACGCAGGCGCCTCAAGATCTCCATGCCTCCCATATCGGGCAGCATCAGATCGAGGACCACGGCATCAAACTTGTGACTTGCTGCCATCTCGAGTCCGCGATCACCTTGACTGACCCATTGGCATGCGTGCCCGTTCTCCTCGAGTCCCTGTCGCAGCGATTTGCCGAGTCCAGCATCGTCTTCAATTAAGAGCAAGTCCATGAATCCACCCTCCGTCGTCCATCGCCCTGGCGACGTAATTCTAGCGAAGCCATCGAGTTCGACGCGAGATGGCGTCCAGGCAACTCGCCGTGAAACCATGTCGCGCCACAACCAGGAATGCCACAACCAGGAATGTTCGACGAACAAACGCGGTTTGTTCGCGTCGGCGATGAGGTCTTAAGGATTCGTAACTGAACACCGTGTAGCGGGCTCGTGCCTTCGATCGTATAAGAACGTAAAATAGAACCACGACGCGTCAAGAAAGCTTACATCTCCGTAAGGCCTGACTTCCCGCCAAGGTATCTCCAAGATTCGGGAGTGTGCTGAAACATGACGACGACACGCAGTCCGGCCCCGCCCAAATCCGGTCATTTGTTTGGGAATCTTCGCTACGATCTTCCGGCAGGGTTTCTGGTCTTTTTGATCGCGCTGCCGCTCTGCATCGGCATCTCGAAGGCCAGCGACTGGCCGGCTATGGCGGGGATCTTCACGGCGATCGTGGGCGGTATCGTAGCGTCGGCCTTGAGCAATTCCGAGTTGACGATCAAGGGGCCGGCGGCAGGACTTATTGTGATCGCCTTAGGGTGCATCACGGAATTCAAGGCGCAGGCGGAAGGCTTCGGTTACGAAAATGATCCGGGTCTTGGGGCGTATAGGCTTGCCTTAGGCGTCTGCGTCGCCTCAGGCCTACTGCAGATTTTGTTCGGGCTATTTCGAGCCGGGATCCTGGTCGAGTTATTCCCCTTGGCGGCCGTGCATGGGATGTTAGCTGCGATCGGCATCATTATTTTTTCCAAGCAGGCCCACACGTTGATGGGCGTAACGCCGGTCGCGAAAGAACCGCTGGAGTTGTTACGGGAAATTCCTCACAGCTTCATGCATATGAATCCGGTGATCTTTTTGATCGGGCTGGCGAGCCTGATCTTGCTGTTCGGAATCCCGCTGGTGCGGATCCCATGGGTGCGGCGTTTGCCGGCCCCGATGCTGGTCATGGCGATGACGATCCCGATGGGCCTGATGTTGGGACTTAAAACCGGCCACGAGTATCACTACTTCGATCATCTCATCAGCGTCGGACCGGAGTACCTGGTCAAATTACCGGCATCGCTTATCGACTCGATCACGACTCCCGATTTCCGTGGTCTGAAGACCATGACGGGGGCAAAATACGTGCTGATGTTTGCGTTGATCGGATCGTTAGAATCCCTGTTGTCTTCAAAAGCGATTGACTTGCTCGATCCGTGGCAGCGAAAGACGAATTTCAATCGCGATTTGCTGGCCGTTGGTGTAGCCAACACTTTGGTGGGTTTCCTTGGCGGACTGCCGATGATTTCGGAAATCGTCCGCAGTTCGGCGAACATCAACAACGGAGCGAGAACGCGACTGGCAAACGTAACGCACGGCGTGTGCCTGTTGGGTTTCGTGGCCTTGGCACCGGGCCTGATTCAATTGATCCCCAACTCGGCCTTGGCCGCCATGTTGGTCTACACGGGATTCCGATTAGCGTCGCCCAAGGAGTTCATCGGAACCTACCGGATCGGCAGAGAGCAGTTGTTGATCTTTGTGGTCACCATCGTGGTGACACTTGCGACCGACTTGCTGGTGGGGATTGCTGCGGGGATTGCAACGAAACTTTTCCTGCACTACCTCAACGGTGTGATGCCCTCGAACTTTCTTCGGCTGCGGGCGGAGGTGGTTCATCAGGAGAGCGAGAATGTGATCCGTTTGCGAGATGCAGTGATTTTCAGCAACTGGCTGCCGTTCCTGCGGCTGATTGAAGAACACGGTCTGCAGGCAAACAAGAACCTCGTAGTGGATGTTTATGAGACGAAGCTGATCGACCATAACGTCGTGGAGAAGCTTCATCAATTGGAAGAAGATTTTGAGCGTAGGTCGTTGAAGTTGCGACTCGTGGGCCTGGAGGGGCATCGACGCCTCTCGTCGCACCCGATGGCGGCGATCAAACGCGGGTTGCAGTCGGTGCAGCGAATCACGATCTATGCGGACGACCGGGCCGAGTCGGAGATTATCGGGCAATTCCGGCAATTCGGCGTCACGGGTTACACTTCCGTACCGGTCTCGGGCGCCGGTCGCACGGACATTGCGCAGGATCCATTCAAAAACAAAAGTTGCGTTCGGATCGAAGTCCTGGCAGTGGAGGAGATCGGCGAGCGGATTCTGGATTTTCTGTATCGACGTGTGATACCGCGATTTGCGGTGACGACATGTGTCGAAAGTGTGATGGTGATGCGAGCCGATGATTTTTCGGACCAGGTGTTTGCCGGGGAGTCAGCGGAAGTTTCTGGCGGTGTTGAGGCGAAGGAGCGGCCTGTTGTGGCTTCCGCGGACAGTCGGCGATGAGGACGGTTCGTAAGGACGTTGATGCTGCGTTCATTCCCCCTCCCCCTGTACCCCGACATTCGAGACTGCCAATTCGTCACCGCCAGCAAGGAATGAGTTGCAGGGCAATTCCTGAGAGTCAGAAGTTGTGATCGCTTCAAATCCGGAAAAAGATGCGTCTGATCGTGAGCGAGTCGAGTTAGCGGGGTGGACAGAGAGATTGCGGCATGCAATCGATCACGCCGCGCATCTTCTGCCGGCTCAGGGGCCGATCACGGTCTTTATTCACCATAACACGCTGCATGCGTTTGAGCATTTACCGTTTCATGAGGCTTTGCGAGTCGGGGCCAATGTCTTTGGCAACGAGCCGTACTTGCCGGAGAATCAATACCGGCAGGCGTTGGTGAGCGGGCGGATTCGATCCGGCGAACTGTCGCAAGTGCTGCGAGATGATTTGGGCGCCGGAGCGGAGGAATCGATCGCCGGATTGGCGACCCGTTTTTCCTTGCGATTTGCCATGCTGCAATACCCGGTGTGGTCGGGTACGAGCGCCGAAATGAATTGGCTGATCGAGGAGAGCGATTCGCTGCGACGACTGCGTCCCGAGGCTTCAGCCGCGAACCGTTTGCGGCTAACAGCCGAAACGCGACGCTGGGTGATGCGTGATCTGCGAGGAAATCGAGACGATTACGAATCGTTGTCAATGGATTCGGACGCGACTGTGCCGAATTGGTTGCCGCCGTTGCTGCAGCGATTCACCCGTTCATCCATTGAGGAATGGTCCGAGGAGAAATGGGACGCGTTCACGCTGGAATCGCTTTGGAATATCTGCCTTGACGGCCTGCGGCATGCGCCGTCTGCGGAACAGCCACCGGCTCCCATGCGGCATCGTGATCTCCTGTTGGCGGTTGCCAATATCGACTCGGACCTCATGGTGAATGACCTGTTGGTTCGATTTTGTGCCGCGTTTTTAGACCAGGGATTTTCGCAGTGGTCGTTGCCGGAGCGACAGCGCGGGTTCTATCAGTCGTTTCTGGCGTTGTTCTCCCAGCGGCTTGGACCTCCTCAACGCTGGATGCGGGGCCTGTCCGCGGAACTCGGTCGAATTATGGAGCGTCGCATCACGCCGATGGAGCTGATTCACGAATCGCTCCAGGCCTTGGGTGTCGCCGAGACTGAATGGGATGATTATCTCGCCGCGACCTTGTTGTCCTTGCGAGGTTGGGGAGGCATGATCCGGCAGGTGGAGATCCGCAGCGACAGCGTGGCTTATCCCATCCCGCAGGAGAGCTTGGTCGAATTCGTCGCGATCCGATTGCTGCTCGATCGTTGGGCGATCGCCTATGTTGCGAAAGAATCGCTCGGCTATCGAGGTCCGCTCGATGCATTGCGAGCGGAGCTCAAGAAGCAGTTGCCAACGACTTGCGTCGCCGATGCGCAACAGCGTGCATTCTTGATTTTCATGTTAGCGCAGGTGCTGGGTTGGACTCCGAGCCAGCTGTTTGCCTTGACCCGTAGTCAATGGAACACGCTGATCCGGGAAGTGGAAGCGTTTCCCGGCGTGCAGCGTCGCCGCATCTTTCAGTTGGCATACGAGCATCGTTTTCGAGTGGCGACGTTGGATGCGATCGCGCTGCGTTCCGGTGAAGCAACGCCGATGACAGAGGTTCCCCGATTTCAGCTCATCACGTGTATTGACGAGCGGGAAGAATCAATGCGTCGGCACGTCGAGGAAATCGCTCCGGATTGCGAGACCTACGGGGCTGCAGGGTTTTTCAGTGTTGCGATGTATTACCGCGGTGCCTCGGACGCGCATTTTGTCCCTCTGTGTCCGATTGTCGTCCGGCCGCAGCATTGGATTGAGGAGCAGGTCGACGATTCGTTGGAGGCCCTGCATCGGCACCGTGCCCGTACGCGGCAGACGCTCGGCAAGGCCGCGCACCATGTCCACGTGGGCAGTCGTGGTGCAGCGCGAGGCGCGATGTTTGCAGCGGTGATCGGTGTGTTTGCATCGATTCCGCTGGTGGCGCGCATCCTGTTTCCACAGGTTGCCGCTCGAGCACGCCGATGGTTTGGACAAATCGTTCAATCTCCGCCCAAGACGCAATTGCGGTTGGAGCGATCGGCCGAGCAGCCCGGGCGCACAAACGGTGCGCTGGGATACTCGGTCCCCGAGATGACCAACATGGCCGAGCGACTGCTGCGCGATATCGGATTGACGCGGCGATTCGCCAGGTTCGTGTTGGTGGTCGGCCACGGTTCCAACAGCATGAATAATCCGCATCGATCGGCGTACGATTGCGGTGCATGCGGGGGCAACGCGGGAGGACCGAATGCGCGAGCCTTCGCGCAGATCGCGAATGATCCGCGCGTACGGGAAAACCTCAGGCAGCGAGGCATCGACATTCCGGATTCGACCCGCTTCATCGGCGGTTTACACAATACGTGTGACGATACCGTGTCGCTCCTGGATGTCGATCGCATTCCGGATTCGCATCGCCAGGAATTCGATCGCGTGGCCCGCGAATTGGAGGAAGCCAGTCGCCGCAACGCGCATGAACGCAGCCGTCGCTTTATGTCCGCCCCGCTCAATCTTGACGCGCGCGAGGCAAAAGAGCACGTGGAGAGACGTTCTGAGGATCTGGCCCAAGCGCGACCCGAATTAGGCCATGCGACCAATGCGATCTGCGTGATCGGTCGCCGTTATCGAACGCGAGGACTGTTCCTCGATCGTCGCGCTTTCCTCATATCGTATGATCCCACGCAGGACGATGACGAGGCGTCCATTCTGACGCGGAACCTGCAGGCGGTCGTCCCGGTGTGCGGCGGCATCAACCTGGAGTATTATTTCTCGCGAATCGATCCGCCGGGTTGGGGATGTGGCACGAAACTACCTCATAACATCACGTCGCTCCTGGGAGTGATGGATGGCGCGGCCAGCGACTTGCGCACCGGACTGCCTGTGCAGATGACCGAGGTTCACGAACCCCTACGACTGTTGTTTGTGATGGAGTGCGATCATCAGAAGATCAAGGGAATCATCGACCGGCATCCCAATATCGGCCGTATGTTTATTAACGAATGGGTGCAACTCGCAGCGCTCGACCCGCATTCCTCGACAATTCACCTGTTCGTGCGAGGAAAGTTCGAACGATACGAACCCCAGTCGGCTCAGTTGCCGCGTCGGCCTTCGTCCAGCGACTGGTACCGCGGACTGCGAGATCATCTCGACTTTGCGGTGATTGGTGACCGGATCGGTGGCGGCCGTGTCAACGCGGCAGCGCGTGCCTCAGAGCGGGATGCCACAGAGCGGGATGCCTCGAGGCCAACCTCAAGTCGAACAGCGGAGTCGTCATGACCGAGTCGATGCACAATGTGGAGCAGGTCTTGCCGGTCCTGCGACTGCTGGGCGGTATGGTGGTACTGTCCCCCGTGCTGCTCGTGCTGGTACTCGGCATTTTTTCCCTGCTGCGCATCCGGATCTCGGAAAGTATGATTACGCGCAGCGGACAGTCTGCGGTGATCGTAGGGCTGTTGGCTGCGATAGGCGTCTTCATCGGCATGCTTTACACGGGAGAGCGAAACATACCGATCACGGCCGGGAACTGGGTGGTGATTCCCGAATATCATTTCACGTTCAAATTCGTTTTTGATCGCCTGTCGGTTCCGTTTGTGATGCTCTCGTACGTGTTGGTGGGCACGATCGGTGCGTTCGCGGCGAGTTACCTGCACCGGGAGCAAGGTTACCATCGGTTCTTTGTGTTGTATGCGCTGTTCTTACTGGGGATGGTGATCACCACCATCGCCGGCACCGTGGAGACCTTGTTTGCGGGCTGGGAACTGGTCGGACTTTCGTCTGCCATGTTGGTCGGCTACTACCATGACCGACCGGGCCCGGTACGCAATGGGTTGCGTGTTTGGGTGGTGTATCGGGTATCGGATGCCGCGCTGCTGTTGGCGGCGATCGTGTTGCATCATTTGCGCGGCGAAGGAGATTTCGGCGGGCTGTTGATCGCCAGCGGTCCTTGGCCGCAGGGGGAGGCGGCCGTATCGGGAAACGCGGCGTTGTTGGTCGGCGTCTTGCTGGTCATCGCCGCTGCCGGAAAATCCGCTCTCGTGCCGTTCTCCGGTTGGTTGCCGCGCGCCATGGAAGGGCCAACTCCGTCGAGCGCGGTGTTTTACGGTGCATTGTCGGTTCACCTGGGCGCGTTCCTTCTGCTGCGGGTAAGTCCGTTGCTCGAAAAGTCGCCGATCTTGTGCGGATTGGTGATTGCCTTGGGATGCGGAACCGCCATCTATGCAGCGTTAGCAGGAAGTGTGCAAACCGACATCAAGTCCGCGTTAACGTTTGCTTCGTTGACCCAAGTCGGAATCATTGTGGCGGAGATCGGTATCGGATTCCGTTACCTCGCGCTGGTGCATCTTTTGGGGCATGCGTGCCTGCGAACACTGCAGTTTGTGCGGGCCCCGAACCTGTTGAAGGATTATCACGGGTTGGAAAACGCCTTGGGTGATCACCTGCAGCCGATCTCGACGCCCTTGTCGGGCCGTATTCCCGGCTCATTCAATCATTGGCTGTATCGCTTCGGCATGGAGCGAGGCTACTTGGACGCAGTGCTGAGCGACTACTTCGTGCAGCCGTTCCTGAAATTTTTTCGCACTTGCGATCGATTCGAACGGCGCACGATGGCCGCACTGGGAAGTACACCGAAGCAGCAAATCACTGAGGAACTTCCGCAAACGGGGGCGACTGCGGACCAATGGTAATGATTCGAATACCTTGGCTGGAAATGGCAATCCTCATGCCGGTGATCGGTGCAATGCTGGCACTGCTCGTCCGCAATACGTTGCGCGCCACGCTGGTTTGTCAGATCGTATCCGCCGTCACGTTGGTTCTTTCGATCCTGGGATGGCTCGAGTCCTACTTGGGCCGCATGCTATTCGGCGGCGTGTCGAGCGATTGGCTGGCGCGACTGGTGGCCGTGTCTCCCATTCGGGTCGATGAATTGGCGGCGCCGCTGGTGCCTGCGATTGCCCTGCTGTTCTTTCTGACTGCGCTCGCGACGACGCGCACGAAGGTGGCTCGATTTCCCTTCGCCTTGATCCTGTTGGCGGAATCAATCAGTTTGACCATGTTTGCGTGCCAGGAGCCGGCTATCGTCGTCGGACTTTTGGCGCTGTCTACGGTTCCGCCCTTGTTCGATCTGTTACAGAGGCAGAAACCGGTACGACTGTATTTGCTTCACCAACTGCTGTTTCTCGGGCTGTTGTTGGGTGGTTGGTTTGTACGCGAACAGATGACGCAGTTGCCGGATGAAGCCTGGATCATTCCGTTGATGCTCGCGGTGATTGTTCGCGCCGGCTTTTTTCCCTTTCATGGTTGGATTACCGATCTCTTCGAAAACGCATCCCTTGGAATGGCAATCACAGCGGTCGTGCCCGTGGCCGGAGCGTACGCAGCAGTGCGGGTGTTATTTCCGTTAGTGCCCGAATGGGCGCTGCAGTGGATCGCCGGCCTGGCCATGTTTACTGCAATCTATGCGGCGGGCATGGCGCTGGTTCAGGGCGAGACACGTCGTTTTTTTACGTTCCTGTTTCTCAGTCAGTCATCGCTGATTCTCGTTGGACTGGATTTGGCGACGCCGTTGAGTCTGACAGGCGCATTGTGCGTTTGGTTTTCGGTGATCCTTTCGATGGGCGGTCTGGGCCTGACGCTGAGAGCCCTGGAATCGCGTTACGGGCGACAATCGCTGCGCCGATTCCATGGCCTCTACGACAACGCACCCATCCTCGCCGTGTTCTTTATACTGACCGGCCTCGCCAGCGTTGGTTTTCCCGGAACGTTGGGGTTTATATCGAGCGAGTTACTCGTCGACGGGGCGCTCGAAGCCAATCGTCTGATTGGTGTTCTGGTGGTGATCGCGGAGGCCATGAACGGCATTGCGATCATCCGCGTCTACTTCATTTTGTTTACGGGATCCCGAAACGCATCGACGTTACCCTTGCGGGTAAATGGCCGAGAGCGACTGGCGATCGTCACGATGGCGCTGTTGATTCTTGGCGGGGGCTTTTTCCCGCAACCCGGCATCGCTTCGCGCCATAAGGCCGCGGAGGAACTGATTCATTCCCGGGACCGTTTTCATTCGCCGTCCGACGGCGATGCGGAATCCAAAGTCGAGCATCGCCACGAGGGCGAAAAGCCCGGGACGCAGGACGAGTGAAGGTCATTCTGTCGATGGACCGCCGAGGAGGTGTTCAGCGTGGGACCGATTCGGGTGCCGCCCCGGGTGAAGGACGGTCGGGGCGTTCCAAGCTGAAGCCGATCACCGACCAGGCGACTTCCGTTGCCGTGCTTTGCCCGCTGTTCTCCAATCGGATGTAGCGTTCGGGATATCCATACCGGGGATGAAAGCGAGCACGGAGAGTAAGCCAGGACGCGGGACCGTTGGTGATTCCGCGACGGATTTTTTCCAAATGCTCCACATCCGCGGCGATGGTTTCGAACATGCCGGGAACGCTCCAGGTTCCCAGCGTGCGCTGTTGCGTCAGCGGTTGCCCGTTGCGTGTGGCGCGGATCACGTCGCCGTCGCGGACCTCGACATAGTACGTTGCTCCTTGACGACCCGTGACTTGTACCTCGATGGCGTAGTCGCTCGGGGCGTTGGCTTCCCAGCGGGATTGGGCTTGGTCCAGCGCGGCGGCGTCGACTGCAGGCAGGCTGCCGCGTCGAAACCAAGCCACGGCTAGCAGAGTGGCTAGTACCACGCCGACGACGCTCATCATGACGATCGCGCGCATCGACAGGCGAAATTCCTGAGGTCCTTCCGTAATCGATGAATGGTCGTCAGAGGTCATACGGTGTGTCAGGGAGTGTTTCGCCAAGGGCGAGGGTCGCACGATCGATCGTGAGGCCTATGCGTTTTCGGCATTGTGGGGTAGGTTGCCTGTAACGAAGTTCATTTCTTGAGGCCTGACCATCATGTCGCGCACAGAAATCATCGGCAATCGGGCTCGCACCAAGATCGTAGCAACGGTGGGACCGGCCTGCCGCTCCCCTGAACACTTGCGGGCCCTGATACGCGCGGGGGTCGACGTGTTTCGGCTCAACATGGCGCACGGAACGATTGAAGCACAGCAACAAGTCGTGACCGATATCCGGGCAGCCAGTCGCGAGGTGGGACGGCCGGTGGGGATCCTGGTCGATCTCGCCGGGCCGAAGATCCGCCTGGGCGAGTTATTCGAGGATCCGACGACTTGCGAAGCCGGCTCGGAATTCCAGTTTGTGCGTGGCGACCAGGCGAAGGCCCGCAACGAGCTCACGAGCAACTATGCGTTGTTGATCGACGAATTGAAAGTCGGCGATTCGGTGATGCTCGCAGATGGAACGGTGGGCATGCAAGTGTCGGCGCGGGACGCGAATTCCGTCACTTGCCAGGTGGTAGCTGCAGGGTTGATTCGCAGTCGGCAGGGAATCAATTTGCCCGGAGCGGCATTAAGCGTGCCGGCGATGACGGATGCGGATTGGGAGCATGCTCGCTGGGCGGCGAAGGCCGAAGTCGACTTTGTCAGTCTGAGTTTTGTGCGCGGACCGGCCGAAATCCTGCAACTCAAAGATTTGCTGCTAACCCAAGGCTCGACGGCGATGGTGATCGCCAAGATTGAGAAGCGTGAAGCGTTGGAGCGGCTGGAAGAGATTGTCGCTGCGAGCGACGGAGTGATGGTAGCGCGGGGCGATCTTGGCGTGGAGATCGATGTTGCCGAGACGGCGGTGGCGCAGAAGCGGATCATCGGCGTGTGCCAGCGGTTTTTGAAGCCCGTGATCGTCGCCACGCAGATGCTTGACAGCATGCATCATTCGCGGCGTCCGACTCGCGCCGAGGTCTCGGACGTATCGAACGCAATTCTGGATGGAGCAGACGCGTGCATGCTCTCCGGAGAAACAGCGATCGGTGAGTTTCCCGTGGATGCGGTGCAGATGATGAATCGTATCATGCTGGCGACGGAACGGTTGCTTGCCGATGCACCGGCGCAGCCGCCGCCGATCGCACCGTTGGCGGGCGTTCATCCCGTAACGGCAGCCGTCGCCTATGGCGCCGGACGGATTGCATCCCAGCTCGCCGCGAAGCTTGTGGTCATTGCGACGCGCAGTGGCGGGACGGCAAGGGTGAAGTCGAAGCAACGCGATTTCATCCCGGCGATTGGCGTGAGTGAGTCGGAACCGACGCTGCGTCGGATGTGCCTTTTCTGGGGCATCACTCCGCTTCCCGGCGCGCCGCTGGCCGACGGCCCCAAGCTTCGAGCACACATCTCGGCCTGGGGTAAAGCCGACGGGATTCTGACGCCGGGCGATCGAGTCGTGTTTGTGACGGGATCGGAGGTGGTGCCGACGGCACATAACCTTCTGGTGGTTCACGAAGTGGAGTGATCGGCGATGGATGAGACGCGAGCACGCGTCGCCACCTGGTGGACGATTTTGCGAATCTGTTTAGAGGAGCGACTCGTCTATCGCGCCGATTTTGCGCTCGGGACCCTGATGCGGTTTCTGCCGATCGTCACGCAGATCTTTCTTTGGTTTGCCGTGTTTCAGTCCGTCGGCGATCGGCCCATCGCCAGCTACGATTACCGGCAGTTCGTGGCCTATTACCTGCTGACGATGGTGAGTCGCGCATTCAGCAGCATGCCGGGCTTGGCCTCCGGAATCGCGCGGCAGATCCGGGATGGCGAAATCAAGAAGTTTTTAATTCAGCCGGTCGATTTGATCGGGTTCTTACTGCTGAGCCGTGTGGCCCATAAGTTGGCTTATTACTCGGTGTCGATCGGTCCCTTCGCGCTTGTTTTTGCGCTGTGCCATTCTTATTTCGCCGAGTTGCCCGAGGGGGCGGCGACAATGTCATGGGAAACGGCGGGGGCGTTTGGTCTTTCCCTGGTGCTCAGTTTTCTGCTCGGTTTTTTCCTGGAAGCGTCCTTGGGGTTGGTGGGCTTTTGGTTTCTTGAGGTCAGTTCGCTCTTGTTCGTTTACATGTTGCTCAATTTTTTTCTTTCTGGGCACATGTTTCCGCTCGATATGCTGCCGTACCCCTGGCGATCGCTGGTCAGCATGTCGCCGCTGCAGTACTTGGCCTATTTTCCGGCAGCCGTTTTCTTGGGGAAGATTCCCCCATCGGAACTGCCGCAAGCTTTGGCGGTACAGGCTGGCTGGGTGCTGTTTTTTGTGGCGTTAACAAGGGTGCTCTGGCAACGCGGCTTGAAACGCTATAGCGCCTACGGCGGCTGACAGGCCGCCGGCCATGCCGGCTGTGTCAAAAGGGCCGTCACGAAACGGCTGCCATGTTTGATGCGATGCGTTGGGAGCCGCTGCGCGAGGGGCTCGCGTGCCGCAGACAAGTGGCTCGTCGAACCAAGCGGGTCGCCCCTTGAATTTCCCGTCCGTGTCGTGTTAACTTCGGAGGATTTTACACGCGGCGTTAAGCTGGGCCCCTGATGGCCGAGGCGACGCGGCGAGTTTTCCCCGTCCTTTCCGATGTCCTTTCCTATCGATCGATACCTCGAAAGAAAGCAACCACCGTGCCACGTCGAAACGACATTCACAAGATCATGCTGATTGGTTCGGGACCGATCATCATCGGGCAAGCATGCGAATTCGACTATTCCGGGACGCAAGCGTGCAAAGCACTGCGCGAGGAGGGGTACGAGGTCGTCCTGGTGAACTCGAATCCTGCCACGATCATGACTGACCCTGCCACGGCCGATCGGACCTACATCGAGCCGCTGACTTGGGAAATCCTCGAGAAGGTCATTGCCAAGGAACGCCCTGATGCCTTGATTCCGACCTTGGGCGGCCAAACGGGGTTGAATCTGGCGATGGATTTGGCGAAGCACGGCGTCCTGAAGAAGTACAACGTGGAGATGATCGGTGCCAAGCCGGACGTGATCGCGAAGGCGGAGGAGCGCGAACTGTTCAAGCAGGCGATGGAAAAGATCGGCCTGGAAGTTTGCCGCGGCGAGACGGTCCGCGACTTGGAGAATGCCCGCCGGGTTCTGCAGATGGTTGGGTTGCCGTGCGTGGTGCGACCAAGCTTTACCTTGGGCGGCAGCGGTTCGGCGATCGCCTACAACCGTGAAGAATTCGACACGCTGGTGCGTCGCGGCCTGGATCAATCGCCGATCACCGAAGTGCTGATCGAAGAATCGATCATCGGGTGGAAAGAGTACGAGATGGAGGTGATGCGCGACATGGATGACAATGTCGTGATCATCTGCTCGATCGAGAACTTCGACCCGATGGGCGTTCATACCGGCGACTCGATTACCGTCGCCCCCGCCCAGACGCTCACGGACAAAGAGTACCAGCGGATGCGCGACGCGAGCCTCGCGGTCATTCGCGAGATCGGTGTCGAGACCGGCGGATCGAATATCCAGTTCGCGATTCATCCGGATACGGGACGGATGATTGTGATCGAAATGAATCCCCGGGTGAGCCGCTCGTCGGCGCTGGCTTCCAAGGCCACGGGCTTTCCGATCGCGAAAATTGCCGCCAAGTTGGCGGTGGGGTACCGTTTACACGAGTTGCCGAACGACATTACGCGAAAGACCAAGGCCTGTTTTGAGCCTACGATCGACTACGTCGTCACGAAGATTCCCCGCTTTGCATTCGAAAAATTCCCTGATGCCGACCCCACGCTAACCACGCAGATGAAGAGCGTCGGCGAGACGATGGCGATCGGGCGCACATTCAAGGAATCGTTCCAAAAAGCGATTCGCGGTCTGGAAGTCGGCAGTTTCGGATTTGGTTGCGACGGGAAGGATCTTTGGGGCACCGTGCTGCAGCCGACGATGGACGATATCCGCGCGAAACTGGCGACACCGAATCACGAACGACTGTTTTACTTGCGCTACGCACTCAAGAGCGGCATGACGGTCCAGGACGTTTACAGCATCACCCGAATCGATCCCTGGTTCCTGGAGCAACTTCAGGAGCTGGTGGAGATGGAAGAACGATTGCGGCAATTCCCCAGCATCGATCAGGTGGACGCCGCGACGCTGCGCATGGCGAAGCAGTTTGGTTTTTCCGATCGCCAACTCGCCCGCATTTGGAACACCGGAGAACTGGATGTCCGGGAGAATCGCAAGCAGCGAGGGATCATTGCAACGTTCAAGTCGGTCGACACCTGCGCCGCAGAGTTCGAGGCGTACACGCCGTACTACTACTCAACGTACGAAGACGAGGACGAAACGCCGGTCAAGCATGCCGATACCAAGCGGATCATGATCCTCGGCGGAGGCCCGAACCGCATCGGGCAAGGAATCGAATTTGATTATTGCTGTTGTCATGCCAGTTTCGCGCTGCGCGAGATGGGCATCGAGTCGATTATGGTCAACTCGAATCCGGAGACCGTCAGCACCGATTACGACACGAGCGACCTGCTGTTTTTTGAACCGCTGACGACGGAGGATGTGCTGAATATCTTTGATCGTACGGCGCCCGACGGCGTGATCGTGCAGTTCGGCGGTCAGACGCCGCTGAATCTGGCTCGTGCGCTGCATTCGGCAGGGGTGCCGATCATCGGGACGAGCGTCGATACGATTGAAACCGCGGAGGATCGCGAGAAATTTCAGCAATTGCTCGAGCGGTTAAACCTCAAGCAGCCTGCGAACGGAATTGCGCGGAACATGGAGCAGGCGCGGATTGAGTCGCAAAACATCGGATTTCCTTCGCTGGTGCGTCCCAGTTTCGTGTTGGGCGGGCGAGCTATGGAAATCTGCTACGACCAGGCACAGTTCGAACGGTATGTGGCCGAGGCGTTCGCGGTTTCCCAGGGCCAGCCGGTGCTGATCGATCGGTTTCTGGAAGATGCGACGGAAGTGGATGTGGATTGCTTAAGTGACGGCGAGGATGTGTTCGTGATGGGCATCATGGAGCACATCGAAGAAGCGGGCGTTCACTCAGGCGACTCGGCCTGTGCCATTCCGCCCTATAGTTTGCCGGGAACCGTGATCCAGGAGATTCGCGAAGCATCGCATGCCTTGGCGAGAAAACTGCACGTGGTCGGATTGATGAACATTCAATTCGCCGTGAAGAAGGAAGAAGGGAAGATGAATGTGTACGTGCTCGAGGTCAATCCGCGAGCCAGTCGCACCGTCCCGTTCGTTGCCAAGGCGACCGGTTCACCCGTGGCAAAACTGGCCGCGAAAGTGATGGCCGGTGAGAAGCTGAGAGATTTGGGAGTGGACCGCGAACCGATTCCTTCGCATGTTTCGGTGAAGGAAAGTGTGTTCCCGTTCCGTAAATTCGCCGGCGTCGACATCGTGCTTGGTCCGGAAATGCGGAGCACAGGCGAGGTGATGGGGATCAGCGAGCGGTTTTCGATCGCGTTCGCTAAAAGTCAATTGGCAGCCGGCGTGATCTTGCCGCGAGAGGGTACGATTTTCGTCAGCGTGATGCGGCGGCATAAGGATCAAATCGTCGGACTCGCACAGCGTTTGGCCGCACTTGGATTCCGACTGCTTGCGACGGAGGGCACTGCAAAGTCCCTGATCGCGGGAGGCGTGGAAGTGCATACGGTGAAGAAGGTTGCCGAGGGCAGGCCCAATGTGCTGGATTACCTCAACGATCGCGAGGTAGCGCTGGTGATCAACACCCCCAGCGGTAAAGGGGCGCGAACCGACGAAGGCCGGATTCGTGCTGCAGCCGTGCAACTGGGCGTACCGTGCATTACGACGCTGCCCGCAGCGGAAGCTGCGGTGCGGGCAATGGAAGCGCTCCGCGAGGAAGAGATGAATGTGCAGGCGCTGCAAGATCGCTTTCCGCAGCCCGTACCGACCGGTGCCAACTGAGTCGTGGAATTAACGTACCTGGACGGACTGGAATAGACCGGTAACTTTCGCGTCAGGAGTTCTGCCATGCGAGTGTTTGCGTTTTTCTTGCTTTGCAGCGTGGCCTCATCGACGGTATCAGCCTGGGAAAACTGGCCTCAGTGGCGAGGACCGAATTCCGATGGCGTGGCGCAAGGCAGCGGATATCCGGTCGAATGGAGCACAAGTAAAAATGTGCGATGGAAATTTCCGCTTCCCGGTCGTGGCGCCTCCAGCCCCGTTGTATGGGGCGACTTAATTATCGTCACCTGCGGAGCCGACGAGCAAAACCTCGTTCTGGGGATCGATCGCAAGGGAAACAAGAAGTTCCAGACGATGGTCAACAAAGAGGTTGCCGGAAAAAATAAGAAGGCTTCCGGCAGTAATCCTTCGGCAGTCACGGATGGCGAACGCATTTTTGTTTACTTTAAGAGCGGCGACTTCGCTTGCCTGGACATGGATGGCAAGCTGCTTTGGCAACACAACCTGCAGTCGATGTATGGAGCCGATACCCTGTGGTGGGATTTAGGAACGTCTCCCGTTCTGACCAGTGATGCGGTGGTCGTTGCTTGCATGCACAGCGGCCCGTCGTATGTCGCGGCATTCGACAAGGCAACGGGTAAGCTGAAATGGAAAGTCGACCGCAATGTGGAAGCGCCTTCGGAGGCCGCCCAGAGCTACACTACGCCCGTCGTCGCAGGAAAAGGCGATGCGGAGACGATTTATGTGCTGGGAGCCGACCACATCACGGCACATCGCGCGGCAGATGGAAAAGAACTGTGGCGAGTGGGGGATTTGAATCCGCAGAAGAATGGTTTTTTCCGCTCCATCGCCTCACCCGTTGTTTCCGGTGATATTCTCGTTGCACCGTACGCTCGTGGTTCGACCCTGACCGCGGTGAAGCTTGGCGGGAGCGGCGATGTCACCGGTTCGCATGTGCTGTGGACCAAGTCGGGGCTCTCGGCGGATGTTCCGACTCCTGCTTCCCGGGACGGGAAAATCTATGTTTGCACCGATCGCGGCGAAGTTGCATGCCTCGATGCAAAGTCCGGCGAGAAGATCTGGGCGGGAAATCCCGAGCCCAATCGCAATGCCTACAGCGCTTCGCCAGTACTTGCCGATGGCAGAATCTATGTGACTCGCGAGGATGGCAAGACCTTCGTGCTGAGTCAGGGCGGCGAGTTCAAAGTGCTGGCCCAGAATGCGATGGACGGCGAATCGGTTGTCGCCACGCCGACGTTCGTCGATGGCATGATTCTGCTGCGGACGTTCGAGAATCTGTATTGCATCGGCAACAAGTGAACCGCGAATGCGCTTCTATCAACTTTTCGCCGTTTTGGTGCTTGTGCCGCTGGCGGAGTTGGCGTTGCTGTTGTGGATTGGCCATCTCACGGATTGGAAAGTTTCGCTGCTGATTGTCATTAGCACTGGATTAGTCGGCTCATTCCTGGCTCGCAGCCAAGGAATGCAAGTGATGCGGCGGGTGCATGGGGAGATCA
>JBJOLO010000748.1:0-5795 GCA_046045565.1 Planctomycetota bacterium
CACGATTCCTTCGTCGGAGTGCACCATCGTCTCGCTGTGTAACACGAATGGCAGCCGCACGGCCAACGCGATGGTGAAGACGAGTCCAAACGGCAAGAGCAGGCGTGAAATGCGACCGAAATTCAAAACCACGGATTTGCAGATGCTCATGATAGGGGACAAACCGTTGCAGGAATGTTTCTGTAAATGACAGGTAGAACGGGCAAAAGCATTTGTGGGGTGATTTGGCAACAACGTGATGCGTTGTCTCTACAAAGGTAGGTCACAAACGGTGGGGCGAAGCGTTTTGGGGTCGGGATATGCGGACGGTAGCGACCAGAGCTGTGGGGAGATCGCTCGCACCGCACCCGAAGAACGATGCGGAAAAACGGCGAAGCGGATTCCTTCAAGAATTTTTGCAACGTCGATTTGACACCCTGAGATTCCGACTTAGGTTTCCAATGTACGGCGTGGGCAAACGGCCCAACGCTGTGCCTGTCGACAGGAAATCAACGTCGAGCGGGACCTGATCAAGGTCACGAGGATGTTCGATCCGACGGCAGTTGTTTTTGGCCTCATCGACCTCACACGGGCAAGCCGGCTGAAAGGCCGGGGTGCAAAGCCGAACGGATGTCGTCCCAAGCCTGACAAGAGGCTTGGTGGCAACGCACGGGGGAGAGAGTCAACGAGGAAGTTGAGGCAACGAACGCGGTTGAGTGAGCCCGATCGCGTTTGTCAAACAAAACCTGCCGGGTGCGGCATCGGTACTGCGGGCTCGGGTTGTCTCCGTTGTGTCGGCTTGGTGATTCGGCAACAAACGCCGGAAACCGCCGCAAAAATGTTGGAGTGTTGTCATGAACATGTTTGCTTCGAAAGTTCGTCGTTTCCTCGTGTCTGAGGATGGTCCCACCGCTGTCGAATACGCTGTGATGTTGGCGTTGATCATCGTGGTCTGCTTGGCCGCGATCACCGCGATCGGTACTCGCGCCAGCTCGACGTTCAACAGCGTCGCCACGCAGCTCGGCAGCTAGTGGCAGCGAGGCCTGGGCCTCGCAAAGCTGAACGATCAACCACCGAATCCCCTCCGGCCTTTCGCAAGAATCCGCAGGGGATTCTTTTTTGCGCGGCGGGAAAACGAGCGATCCTGGATCGCGTTTGACCGACGCGGAATACGACCTATGTTTCAGTAACTGCGGACGCTGCGCCCGCCGCGTCTGTCACTTCCAGATCCATTACACCGCAAGATTTAGGACTTCGCCGTGCCAACTTACTGGTCTCCTGATTCCTTCGCGAATGCCATGGAAATGGTCTGCTACGTTTTCACCACGCTGGCTGCGGTCTTCAGCTACCTGCTGACCGTACGCCAGTAGTCCCACCATCAGTCCCACCATCTCGCATCCCACCTCGAGACGCAGGAGAGGAATCATGTCGCAACTTGGAGAATTCAGCGGATTCGGAACTTCATTCGCCATCTGGCTGGTCACGGTCGTATTGGTTGTTGCCGCCGTGATCGACGGCATCAAGCTGAAGGTCCCCAACTGGTTGACCTTCCCTTTTGTGATCAGCGGCTGGATCTATAGCTTCGCCATCTTCGGATGGGAAGGACTCGGATGGTCGCTGCTGGGCACCGTGGTCGGCCTGTTCCTGCTGCTGCCTCCCTACGCGATCGGCGGGATGGGTGCGGGCGATGTGAAACTGCTCATGGGTGTCGGTGCCTGGGTCCACCCCACGCTGACCTTCTACGGATTCTGCCTCTCCACCGTCGTCGGCGCCGTGCTGGCAGTCGGGATGGTGCTGGCACGCAAGAAATGGCAGAAGCACTACGGACAATTCTGGGGAATCCTCACCGAGATCATGGTGATTCGCAATCCGAACGAGTTGGCGACGATCGCGGCCGAACGCAAAAGTTCCATGATGCTGCTGCCTTACGGCATTCCGATCGCCATCGGAACGATCGCTTACTTCGCCTGGCGAGGGCTGCTGCTGTAGTGCTTGCCGCTTGGAAGCTGGAGAAGTTGCAGCCTCTGGCAAACGGTGCGGGACAAGCGAACCTGGCAAAGCTTTGCGAGTTCAAACAGGTATGCTTTATAGACTGTGCCGATCTTACCGAGAACAACGACGAGGCGCTGCGGCGGTCGAGTTTGCCGTCGTTGCGCCGGTGTTCATCCTGCTCGTGCTCGGAATGCTTGAGTACGGGCGGATGATCATGGTTCAGCAAGTGATTACGAATGCCTCGCGCGAAGGAGCGCGACGCGCGGTCCTGGATGGGGCGACCGTCGAGAGTGTCACCGCAGCAATGACCTCCTACCTGAACGGCGGGACGGTAAGCGGAGCCACCCTTACGATCACCCCGGATCCGGCCACCGCAACGGCGGGCACCGGAATCACCGTGAAGGTAAGCGTGGATTACAGCAAGGTGCAGTGGTTGCCGTTCACGATGTTTCTCGGAGCGGCGAAATTAGAGGCCACCACGACCATGCGTAGGGAAACGAGTGCCTGAGCAAGCGAGTGCGTAGGGAAACGCAGCGACCGGTTGGCAATTCGCCAGCCGGCACTGGGACGCGAGGAAGGGAAACAGCATATGCGTGCCAAGTCGATGGTTCTGATCATGATCGCCGCCGCTTGCGGCCTGGTCGCTTCGATCGGCATCAGCCAAGTGATGGATCCCGGCACCGCGAATCAGATCGAAACCGTCAAGATCTACGTCGCGATGACTGCGATCGACATCGGCACCAAGTTAAACGAGAACAACGTTCGTCTGGAAGCTTGGCCGAAGGATCGCCTTCCCCAAGGCGCCATCGGCAAATTCGAAGATCTGGCGAATAAGTATCCGCGTCAGCGGTTCTTTCCTGACGAACCGATTCTGATGCAAAAGATCGGCGATCAGGCGGGAACAAACACCGACAAGATTCCGGAAGGCTATCGCGTGATCCCGATTAAGGTTGCCAGTGAAGGCACGGCAATCGAATTGCTCGCTCCCGGGGATCGCATCGATGTCCTGGCATTCTTCCGCAAAAACAACGATGTCCGCATTACCGGTTGCAAAACCATCCTCCGGAACGTCCGCGTTTACTCGGTGGGAAACGCCACCGAGCGCATCACCGATGAAAAGGGCGTCACGCGAGCGGCACTGACGGTGTCCTTGCTGGTGACCCCCAAGCAATCGCAAAAGGTGCTCATGGCCGCGGAGCTCGGCCGCTTGCAGTTTACGCTTCGCAACCAGACCGAAGGGATCGAAACGGACGACAACGAGGACATCGATTTCCTGGAATTCCTCGCGTCGCCGAGTGAGAACGCCAGTGAGGACACTTCACCGTCGGGTGGCGCGAAGCCGACCAGCGAAATCGCAAACGGCGAACAGGATTCGGAAAACACAAATAAGACCACTGCCGCCAAGCCGCAGAACCGCAAGGAGCGGTTTGCAGACTGGCTGAAAACGCAGATGGAATCAGATCAAGGGAACGTCGAATTAACTCCGCTGCAGGGAACGCAGAACGCGAATCCGGAATGGACCTGGGAGACGGTGGTGTTCGGCCCCGAGACGATCGAAGGCTACTCCTGGACGGACGATAAGACCCTGCCCCAGCGTGGCACGCCACGCTCGCTCGGATTCACCATCCCTGCCAAGGACCGGCCTACGGTCGTCGCCAAACCGACTTTGATTGTGCGGCAATCGTTGGAAGTAACCGGCAACCTCGTCACCGGGGGAACGATCGACTGGACCGCGTACCGAGGCAAGCCGACCTTGCTTGTCCTGTGGCAAAGCGACTCCCCGGGCTGCTCCACGGAGCTCGAATTGGTGAAAGAACTGCTTGGCCACTACGAACAGGGCGAGATCCACGTCATCGGAATCAATATGGATGCCGATCTCGGAGCGACGCAATCGGCAATGATCGCTCACGGCATCGAGTGGGCTACCTTGGTCGGCGAGGACAACCTGATTTGGGCGGCGAAGCACGGCATCACCGAGGTTCCCACCTTGTTGCTGGTGGATCGCGAAGGCCGGCTGCTCTCGAAGGCGCACCACGTCGTCGATATTGCGGCACAAGTGGAAATCGCCACGCGAACCGACGAGACGCCCCCTCAGGGCGATCGATGGTACGACGTGAAGAAAACGCCAACAGATTCTGCCACGGAATCGGAGGCTGCCAAGGGATCGGAGGAACCGGCGAAACTGCCAACGGAACCAACGAAGGCGATCGACGAAACCACAGAACTACCGACGGCCGAACCGGGGCCAGTCACGGACAAAGGGAATTCGACGGGAAGCGGGAAGTAGGCGTCAGTCATCACGCAACGAATGATGAAGAATTGAATGAATTCGCTCAGATGAGCGAAAAACAAGACGAGTCGGTCATCGGCGGAGTCCGATGCTAACGTCAGGGAAGGGCGACAGGAATGTCAATTCGAAGCTGGGCACGGAAGCTTGCGGCGTTTGCCACGATCGGTTTCATAGGAAGCCAACTCGTGTCGTCCTCAATCTGGGCTCAAGAAGCCGGCGGTGAAGCGGCAGCCCGAGGCCGGGTTGTCTCGCCTCATTTTCGCGTCGATGCCTCCGTCGACAAGCTGGAAATGGTGCATCGCACCAGCCGGATTCTCACCATGGACTACCGCGTCCCGCGGATGCTGGTGAATAACACCGAGATCATCAAGGTCACACCGCTTTCGCCCAATCAGATTCAAGTTTCCGCGCTCAAGCCGGGCGTGACGCAACTGAACATCTGGGACGAGGACGACAAAGTGATGTCGATCGACGTGATCGTCTACGGCGACGCACGCGAACTCGAGAACATCCTGCGGGTGCAGTTTCCCGATGCATCGCTCCGCGTGTCACCATTGGCCTCCGGCGTCGTGGTCTCAGGCTTTGTCCCCGAGGCCGACATGATGGCCAAGATCGTAGAGACCGCACGCGACTACTATCCGAAAGTGATCAACAACCTGACGGTGGGCGGGTGCCAGAAAATCCTGCTTCACACCAAGGTGATGGAAATTTCCCGCACGAAACTTCGCAAGCTCGGTTTCGACTGGGCGGCGATCGGATCGGGCGGTGACTATGTCGTGCAAAGTGCCTCCGGATTGATTTCGGCCTTCTCCTCGACCCCCGGAGGCGTGTCCACCGCCACGGGGTCGGGAGGAGCGACGGTGCAGTTCGGCATCGTGAATGGCGGCAGCCAGTTCTTCGGGTTCCTCGAGGCGCTCCGTCAGAACAATCTGGCGAAAGTGCTCGCCGAACCGACCTTGGTCACGCTGCATGGCCGGCCCGCCACATTCAATTCCGGCGGTGAGTTCCCGATTCTGGTGCCGCAGAGTTTAGGCACCGTCTCGATTCAATACCGCCAGTACGGCACGCGAGTCGACTTCGTACCGATCGTGTTAGGCCGACAGGCAGTGCGGCTGGAAGTTCGGCCGCAGGTCACGGAGATCGATCGTTCGACCGCCGTCAACATCAACAACATTGCCGTTCCCGGCCTTCGCACCCGCATGGTGGAAACGGGCGTCGAAATGAAGGCAGGGCAAACCTTGGCTCTGGCCGGATTGCTATCGGAACGCGAAGAGATCGAAAACAAAGGCCTGCCTTTCCTGGCGGACCTGCCGTATATCGGCGTGCCGTTCCGACGCACCCAGACCCTCACCAACGAAATCGAATTGTTGATCACGGTGACTCCCGAATTCGCGGAAGCAATCGATCCCGAAGAACTCCCGCCTTGCGGTCCGGGCCAGTTCTCCACCGCACCCGAGATTGGTGACCAGTTCTTCCGCGGCTACACGGAAGTACCGAGCTGCCGCGATTGCCAGACCATTCAGATGGATGGTGG
>JBJOLO010000757.1:0-3987 GCA_046045565.1 Planctomycetota bacterium
CGCTAAGGCCTGTATGCAGTTCCGGCGGCTACACCGCGTCCCAGGGGTGCGTTACCAGAATCATCGCATTTTCGCATGCGACTCATTCACGGTTGACGTAGATTGCGGCCGGAGCCAACAAGCCGCCGGTGCCGAGTTCGTTAACCGTTTCCCGAGTGCAAAATAACGCAATCGTATTCTCAGCTCCCGGCTTCACAGCCGAGCTGATGTCAAATGAGAATGGCTGGCAGTATCCGCTAACCGAGTCGCTCGACTCGCCTTTCTCACTCACGTACGGAACATGGCGGCCGTTCACATACACTTTCACCCGCCCGTCCGTTGCACCGATCCACAGTTGCGTTTTTTTCCCATTCGGCGAAGCCGGCACCGCAACACGAGTGCGATACCACACGCTGCCCATGTAATTGTGCAAGCCTAACGCCGACCATGTGTCGACGACGCAATCGGTAGTGCGCCATTTGGAGTCGTCCCAGTCACCTCGTCCCCACCCCTCGGCCTCGCCCTTCTTCTCCTTATCCACCTCAAAACGCCACTTCCGAATCGGTGGCGTAAGCATGCTGGACTGTTTCGCCACGCGAGCCGCATCGTTATGCGTTGCGGCATAAAAGGCATCGAAGTAACGTACGTTTAGCGTATTCTCGCCCGTCCAGCCCATCTTCGTGAAGGCATACTGAGGCTCATACTGCTTGCCAAGTTCCATCATCCGCGTGCGATAGGCCGCCACTTGATCCGCCAACGTATCCCATCGCCCGTCCGCCAAATCTTGACGCTGCCGCATCAACATCTCGAAAGCTGTCAACGAATCATCCGCTAATTTCACTCGAGCGCGTTCCGCATCATCCCGACAAGCCGAGAGCGCTTCGTTCATCAATCGACGTGCCTGCCCCAATCGCTCCGGATCCCAACGGCGCAAATAGCCGAAGCCGCAGCCTGCGTATTCCGGGACTTTTACCCAGATCTCGTCAATAAGCCGCCAATAACGGGCCATCGTTGCAGCAGCATTTCCATACAGCCGCGCATGGATTTCGTCGACGATATCGGAAGGTTTCTGCGATGGATCCCACGCCATCCGCAGGCCCATCCAATGTGCGTGCAGCGACGTATCGAAGTTGGTAAGCGTTTCCGGCTGCCAATAACGGCACGCACCTTTTTCGTAAATGTACGGAATGTCGTGCCCCCATTTCGTGATCATCGGATTCGGTGCGGACACCTCAGCCAGATAAAAACCGTAAAAGTAATAGCTCGTCGCCGGAACCGTCCGCCCCCATCCCTCCACCAAGTGCCGCAACGATGCATTATTCGGTTCGCCCTCATCGTTCATCGGATGAGCACGGCTAAATGTGATCGGTGCAATCTGCGGAACGATGGCAGGGTGCGGCTTCTCGCGTACGGGTGGGCGAGTGTAGTCCACGTAGGCCAACACCCCGAACTTGACTTCCGGATACGACGGTGCAACGGCGGCAGCAACACGATTGCACAGGACCATCAATCGATCTGCTTTGGCCACAGTCTGCAACGAAGGATCGAAATCGCCGGCGTCGAACTTGGTATCGTCCGATTCATCCCACGTCGCTCCATCGTCCGGCGACAACGACACCGACTTCGTTTGCGGTTCACGCTTTAGATCTTCCAGGAGCTTGGTCGAGATCGCCTGGGCAACGAGCGGGTGCGTCCATTTCACCCAATGCGGATGCGGCTTGCCGCCGATCATGGCTCGAATCTCGGGATGCTGTTCGCGGAATTCCTTCGGGATTGCGATTTCCAGCGCATGCCCCGCGGACAGCTCCATCCCTCCCATGCGATTACGCCGCGCAAACTCGTTATCGCAGTACCAGATTCCCCGATACACCGTGTACGGCGCCGTCGAGAACGACTGGGTTCTCAGCGTAATCGTCTTCGCTTCAGGTAGCACCTCGCCCATGCTACTCGGCAGAAACCAGCGGCATCCAAGCTGATCGAGCAGCGTGTAAATGGCGTAGCTCGTGGCCAAGTCACTCGCACCACCCAAGCCAACGGCATCGTTTGACACGTCGATGCGGAAACCTTGCTGATACTCGCTGTTGCCGGCGGGCGGTCCAAATTTCGTCGTGGCAAGTTCGCCGATCAAAATCGGCACACGGGTATCATTTGGTCGCGGCGAGCCGACCTCCACCGCTACCGTTGCTCCGCTCATCCGCTGAAGGATCCCCACCAGATCGCGTACCGACTCACGAAGCCGACGCCGATTGTCTTCCGGTTTCAATGACCGCCACACACTTGCGGGCTCAGGATTCTTAACGTGGTCATCCCAAATCCGTTCGGGAACAAACACCGCTGCTCGCGGTTCACCATTCGAAATGATCGTCACATCGCCGCGCGTAACGCTCACGAGCATCGTGAGGACGAGCATGGCACCAACAAACGGATCGATTCGATGAAGACTCTTGCGAATTTGCACAATCCCCTCCCGCGTCACCAGTGGACTGTTAACTCAACGTACCACGCACAGGTGGCATTTTAGGGATTCACACACCGAATGGAAAGCAAGAATGGATCAATCACTTGAAGCGGGAAACTCAACGAGCAACGGAATGAGCTCCTACCAGACCGCGGATCTGGGCGCACTAAATCGTCGCCTGCTCAAGACTCGTCGCTTGCCGACTCCGCATCGTCACTTTCGCCTCGGCTAGCGCGGAGTTTCGCACGCAAGGTAACCCGGGAGATCCCCAGTCGCTCGGCGGCTTGGAGCTGGTTGCCATTTGTTTCCTGCATCACCGTTTCGAGTACGGCGCGATCGCACATCTGACCGACTTGTCGATAAACATCCTTGGAACCACAGGCAAGCAAATGCCGAACGATTCGTCGAATCTCGCTCCACGCGTCTTGACCGGCAGATGCGTCGGACTCAATCGCCGCGATACGGACATGATCAGGCAGACACGCCAGCGTCACGATTTCACCGGACGACTGCACAATCGCGTAGCGGACCGCGTTATACAACTCCCGTACATTGCCCGGCCAACGATGCTTTTGCAGTGCAGTTCTTGCTTCGTCGGTGATTCCTCGAATTGGCCGGTCTAGTTCCCGACTGAGATGCCGCAGCATGTAATCGGTCAACAGCGGAACATCTTCTAATCGCTCTCTCAGTGGCGGCATGCGGAAGGTGAATCCGGATAACCGATAATACAAATCCTGCCGAAAGCGGCCCTCGGCAACCATCGCTTCCAAGTCGCGGTTGGTCGCGGCGATAATTCGCACGTCCGTCTGAATGGTGGTGTTACCGCCCACCCGCTCGAATTGCTGCTGCTGCAGAAGGCGGAGCGCCTTGGCCTGAGTCGACAACGACATGTCACCGATTTCGTCGAGGAAAATCGTCCCCCCGTTCACTTGCTCAAATTTCCCAATGCGTCGCTGTTCGGCGCCCGTAAAAGCGCCCTTTTCATGGCCGAACAGTTCGCTTTCGAGAAGCGACTCGGGCAGTGCGGCGCAATTGATGGCAAGAAACGGTTGTTTTGCACGCCGACTGTAGTGGTAAATCGCTCGAGCCGCCAGCTCTTTCCCCGTGCCACTCTCCCCCTGAACAAGCACCGTCACATCCTGAGGCGCCACACGACCGATGGTCTTGTACACCTCCTGCATTGCCGGCGACTGCCCGACAATCAAGTCCGCATCGGCGGACTCCTCGGTCACATCGACCAACGCTGGAATCTGGTTCAAACGGCTGACGTCGATGGCACGCGCAACCGAATCCCGTAACGCCGGCAAATCGACCGGCTTCACAAAGTAATCAAACGCCCCGCGACTCATCGCATCAATCGCAATCTCGGTACGGGAAAACGCGGTGATCATGATCACCGGAATCCGCGGATCGATTTCACGAATCTGCTGAAACGCATCCAGCCCGGACATGTCGGGCAATCGCAAATCCATCAGGATCACGTCCGGAGCAAACGCTCGGGCTGCGCGCACACCTTCCGCCGCGGTGCTCGCAGTCACCACGCGCAGCTG
>JBJOLO010000009.1:0-8868 GCA_046045565.1 Planctomycetota bacterium
TTCGGATACCCACGCACCATCCCGGAATCGCTCAGCTACACCCCGAACTTTGAACGGCTAATGGTGTGCCGAACAGTATTGAGACACTCACATTTCAATTCGGTCGCCGACCGGAATGCTGGCAGCATCACGAACGTGTGTGTCTCGGAATGAACGAATGTTGCCCGCTTTGCGCATTCCTACGGGGCAAGGTGGGTGTACCCGGACGGACGATTCGGGCGGTGCTCGACGGGAGCTAGCTCAATTGCCAAGCGATGATCGACAGGCCGGCGATCGTGCACCAGATGCTGAAGATCGCAAAGCGACCTTTTTCCAGAAGTCGCATCAACCCTGCCAACGCGAGCAGGCCTGTGGCAAACGAGACCACGGCGCCGATCAGCAAGCTTGAGGGAGCCGTATTGAGTCCATGCTTCATGATCTTCAGCGATTCGATCAATCCGGCACCGCCGATCGCGATCACGGCCATCATGAAGGAGAACGTGGCTGCAGCCTTGGGCCGGAGGCCGACGGCGACACCGGCCGCAATGGTGGAGCCGCTGCGCGACAGGCCGGGCAGTACGGCAAAGGCCTGTGCGACTCCGATCGCAAGCGATTTCGCTAGCGACAGTTCTTGGTATTCGCTCTCGCCCGGCCGCATGTGGCTCGCCAGCCACAGAACCAACGCGGTCACCGGAAGCATGCATCCGGCGAGCAGCGGGCTTTCCAGCAGGCCTTTCGCGAAATACATGATAGGAATGCCAACACAGGCGGCAGGAATGCTGGCAACAACGAGGCGAATGATTGTCTGGCGATCGGCAGTAAGCAGCGCCAGCAGTTGGTTCCGGTAGAACACCAGCACCGACCCCAGTGTTCCCAAGTGCAAGACGATGTTCACGTCGGCGACATCTAGCTGATCGGTATCACCGCCACTTAGCAGTGCCGCCAGGATCACCAAATGACCGCTTGAACTCACCGGCAGAAATTCCGTCACGCCCTGCACGACTGCGAGAATCAGAATCTTCCATAGTTCCAATTCCATCTGCCTTCGTCCTCGTTCCGCGAGAAACTTCCCCCTAGGAAACCAAGCTGTTATCCGCAATAATACCTCGCAATTCCAATCGCTTTGGGACTTTGTTTTCTTATTCGCGTCACACGAGGGGGGCTATGCAGAGAATCTTGAATCCGTCCGTTCTGGGAATCAGCGGCCGACAGAGCGAGTTGATCGAGTTGGCCATGACCTACGGTTTCCGTGGACTGGACATCGACGTTCAAGAACTTCAGCGACGCGCGCAGTCCTCGGGATTTGAACAAGCGCGTCAGTTTCTGCAAAGCGCGAAGCTGATTGTCTCCAGTTTCCTTGTTCCGTGCTCGTACGCAGCGGATGAGGCGGCCCAGAAAACGCAGCTGGAGCAGCTCGAAAAGATGCTGGAAGTGGGTGCGTCCCTGAATGCCAAGGCTTGCTTCACCCACATCGAACCGGCCTCGAATGAGTTGCCCTTTCATGAGAACTTCGAGTTCCATCGCACGAAGCTAACGCAGATGGCCGAATTGGCCGCGAAATACAAGATGACACTCGGAGTCGGATGCTTGGCGGCAGCCAGCCATCGGGCGGACCGGGCGTATCAGTTCATTTACCAGCCCGACCAGTTGCTGATGCTGGTCAAGATGATCAGCGCCTCCAACATTGGCGTGATCCTCGACACGTGGAATTGGCACGTTGGCAGCGGCAATTTGGACATCGTGCGACAACTTCGCGTCCAGGACATCGTGGGGGTACGACTGGCGGATATTCCGGCCACGGCCGATTTGGCGAGTGTCTCGGAGGATCAGCGTGTGATCCCGGGCGAAGGTGGCGGCATCGACAACGTCGCCGTGCTGAATTACCTCGCCGATATCAAGTACGAAGGTCCCGTGACCATCGAAGTTTCCCCCGCTGCACTACGCGGCAGCAGTCGCGAGGCAACCGTGCAACGCATCGCGAAAGTCTTCGACGCGCAGTTTCAGGCCGCAGGATTGTCGAAATCCGGCAAACGCCTCACCGCAAGCACCTCGTAAAGATGGCCCGCTCCCGCGAAAAACGCACCCGTGACAAGACGCCCCCTCCACCGCCTCGAATGGTGGAAGTGGAGACCGTGGAAGTCGAGACCGGTGACACGTCGAGCGAACCCGCGGACGGATTCGGCCTCTCGCTTACGGAACTCAGCGAAACGTACGCCGCCCTCCTGGGCCAAGGCGATGATCCGTATCAGCCGGCTCCGGAACCGACAGACGAATTGGGGCGATCTATCGCCGAGATCGCTGATGAACCGGCCGACGAGCCCAGTTCGCCAGCCGAGCCTGCCGTGCGCCGCGAGGAACCTCAGGAAATCACCCCGAAGGCGATCCTGGAGGCGATGCTGTTCGTCGGCCACCCCGAAAATCAAGCTCTGGAAAGCAGTCACGTCGCTTCACTGATGCGCGGTGTGTCGCCACAGGAAGTTGATGAACTGATCGCGGAGCTCAATGCGGAATACGCTGCCTTGGACGCCCCTTACTTCATCGAATCGTTCGGTGCAGGCTACCGCATGGTGTTGCGGGAGCAATTCGGGACCCTCGCCGATCGCTTCCTGGGCCGCGTGCGCGAAGCGAAACTCACGCAAGGCGCGGTCGATGTCCTGGCGATCGTCGCGTACAACCAACCGATCACACGCGAAGAGGTGGATCGCTTACGCAATCGTGCCAGTGGAGCGATTCTCTCGCAGTTGGTACGCCGCGATCTGCTGAAGCTCGAGCGGCGTGAAGGGGAGCGTCGACAGATTTTCTATTCCACCACCGAGCGGTTTCTCGACCTGTTCGGACTGGATTCCCTGGACGATCTGCCTCGCAGCCACGACCTTGACCGGTCGCTATAAGCCCCGCGAACGAGGCATCTGTCTCGCCGCAACCTCTTTATAGACAGCATCTTACAACACCCAGGCAGCGTCCCGAGGACCGCGCTGACTCGCCGCCGTTCGGCTGATACAATAGGGCCATCGCGATTGCGCGGGGAAAGACTTCGGCGATGTGAAACCACTGGGCACACATCGCTTGTTGGACCGTGGACGACAGTTCGCCACGGTGATACCGCGTATCGCTGAGGTCGCTGGTGGAAGCGTTCAAGTCAACGTTTCCGGGTCCATGGCTCGTCAAGTTTTCGATTTGCCCGTCTCCGGAGTGCCCAGGGTACTGCCGTCGCTGTTGTTCTGCGACTTCGGCAACCTGGAGCGTGAGATCGGGTTGCTGCAGGAGGCGTCGGTCGCCGCCTTGCATCTGGATGTCATGGACGGCGTCTTTGTGCCGAATTTCACCTACGGCATGCCCATCGTCTCCGCCATCCGGCGATTGACCCAGTTGCCGCTGGACGTGCACCTGATGATCGCTGATCCCGATCGCTATGTGGATGCGTTCGCCGATGCGGGTGCGGATTTGCTCACGGTGCATATCGAAGCGATCGAGGACCCGACGAAGACCTTGCGTCGGATTCGTGCTACGGGGATGCGAGCGGGGCTGGCTCTGAATCCGGACACGCCGCTTGACGTCATCCTGCCGCACGCCGCGGATTGGGATTTGATCCTGGTGATGAGCGTGCAGGCTGGTTTTGGCGGACAGAAATTTCAGCCCGTTGCTTTGGAAAAACTAGCGGCCCTGCGCGCTCGGCTGCCGGCATCGACACGCTTGGAGGTGGACGGTGGCCTGAACGGCGACACGGTCGCCCCATGTGCCCGCGCGGGTGCCAACCTGTTGGTTGTCGGCTCAGCCATTTTCCGCAGCCCCGACTACCGGCGAGCAATCCACGACTTGGAGCGGCTTGCTTCCAGTCCTTGAGGAGACGAAACATCACATGATTAGAATTGTCATGGTACGCCCCGGCGCCACTGACTTTGACGAGCAAAAGCGGATCATCGGCACACTCGACTTGCCGCTATCCGCCGCCGGCGAAAAGCAGGCGCTCGACGCGGCCGTTGGTCTGCAGGACACGGCAATCCAATGCGTTTACTATTCGAGTTGTCAGTCGGCTCAAAAAACAGCGGAAATCATCGCCGACAAACTTGATATCAAAGCCAAAGAACTGGCGAAGCTCGTGAATCTCGATCACGGCCTGTGGCATGGCAAGTTGATCGAGGAAGTGCGTCAGCGACAGCCCAAGGTCTATCGCCAATGGCAAAAGAATCCGGCCAGCGTTTGCCCGCCCGAGGGCGAACCGCTCTCCGTCGCCCAGGATCGGGTGATGGCTATCTTCGGCAAGTTGCTCAAGCGGCATAACCAACAGACGATCGCCGTCGTCTGCCCGGAACCCTTGGCAAGCGTGGCGATTGCCTGGCTTCGCAACGAGCCGGTAGGCGATCTGTGGGAGGCCGAATGCCGTTGCGGGTCCTGGGACGTCATCGATGTCGAACCCGCTAGCGTCACCGCAGCCCGGTGACGAGAGCGTCATGGCGGGTTGGTTTTGAGTTTACCCCGATCGCCCCTTGGGTTATAGTTCTGGGAGCCCCCTTCGGGCGTGAACAGCTGAGCGAACATTCATGGCACACACCGAACACAAAAAGATCATGCACCGAGCTCCCAAGCGGGGAGTGCCCGAGGGGCTCTGGACGCAATGCGCCGGCTGCAAGGAGACGATTTTCCGAGCTGAGGCGGAGAAGATCTACAATGTCTGCCCGAAATGCGGCTACCATTTTTACGTCTCGGCCCGGGAACGCATCAATCAGGTGCTGGATGCGGGCACGTTTGAGGAATGGGACGGCAACCTTCGTCCGGCCGACCCGCTGCATTTTCAGGACAGCAAGTCGTACGCGGACCGGTTGGTAGCCGAGCAGAAGCGAACGGGGCTTTCGGACGCGGCACTCACGGGCGGCGGCATGATTCGAGCCCGGCGCGTGGCGTTTGGCGTCACCGACTCGGCGTTCATCATGGGCAGCATGGGCTCGGTGGTCGGCGAGCGTCTTGCGCGGCTCGTGGAACGAGCCACCGAGGAGCAATTGCCGCTGATCATCATCAGCGGGTCCGGCGGTGGGGCCCGCATGCACGAGGGTATTCTCTCGCTGATGCAGATGGCGAAAGTCTCGGCTGCGTTGGCTCGTTACGACGAGGCCGGAGGCCTGTTTATCTCGGTGCTGACCAACCCCACGATGGGCGGCGTGGCGGCAAGCTTTGCGTCGCTGGGCGACCTGATTTTTGCCGAACCAAGGGCCCTGATCGGATTCGCCGGGCCGCGCACCATCAAGGCTACCATCCGGCTGGAACTGCCCAAAGGGTTTCAGACCAGCGAGTTCCTGCTGGAACATGGCTACATCGATCGGATCGTCTCGCGCGATAAACTCAAGAGCGAAATTGCTCGCGCGATTGACTACTGCGGAAAGTAACCCGGGCCGATCTCGCGTCGGTGTCGTGACCTGAGTGAACCTGACTTGAGTAAACTTGAGGCATGGGCTTTCTAAGTCGTCTGCAATCGTTCTTTCAGGCGAAAGAACTGGATATCTCCAAGCGGTTTGAACTGCTTCGTGAAGCGATCACCGGGACCATGTCCCAGTTCTACGTTGCTCGCGATATCGATTCGGGCAAGGTCGTCGGCTTGAAGTTGCTTGATCGGGAAAAAACGCAACAGTTCGAGTCCCGTTTCAAAGGTCTGAAAAAGCCGTCCGAAGGGGAAATCGCCAGTTCCATCAAGCACCCGCTGATTGTTGATACCTTCGAATACGGAGTCACCAATTCGCGACAACCGTACCTCGTGATGGAGTTTGTGAAGGGCGTCAACCTGCACATGCTGCTGCTGAACCGGGATCCGATGATCGAGGGTCAGCGAGCCAAGATCGTGCAGCAAATGGCGGAGGCGGTGGAGGCAGTACACAAAGCCGGCTACATTCACCGTGATATCTGCCCGCGGAACTTCATCTACAACCCCGACACGCAAAGCGTGAAGATGATCGACTTCGGACTGACCGTGCCCGCGACCAAAGAGTTCATGCAACCGGGAAACCGTACCGGCACGCCGCAATACATGTCGCCCGAGGTCGTGCGACGTCGACCGACCGATCAGCGTCTCGATATTTTCTCCCTCGGCGTTTCGGCCTATCACGTCTGCTCGTACGAATTGCCATGGCCGAGTTCGGAAGCAACCGGCAAGGTGGCCTTGTCGCACGACACGCATCCGCCCGTCCCGATTCTGGAAGTGGTCCCGAAGCTGAATCGCAAGTTGGCCGAGATCATCATGAAATGCATCGAACCGCAACCCGATCGTCGGCCGGCCGACATGACCACGGTCGTGCGCGCGCTGCGGCGAGTGGAATCGGACAACGAACCAACAACCGCATCGAGCGGCGGTTGAACATCGAGCGGCGGCGAGCTGTTTCTGCGATGACGCCCGAGGCCCGATCAGGCTTCCGTCTGATGTGTGGATCGATTCGGAGTTAGCATGAGCGTCCCGGCCTTCGTTCTATAGATACTCCCACACGGATCGATACGCCTGGATCTGCTCGAAATAGTTGAGCAACCTCGCGTAAAAATCGTGGGCGGCCACCGTCGCGCTGTCGCCAACCACAATCAGCTTGCGACGGGCGCGGGTCAGCGCGACATTCATCCGTCGCGTGTCGCCCAGGAAGCCGATTTCGCAAGCGGCATTCGAACGCACAAGGGAAATCAGGACCGCTTCTTTTTCGCGTCCTTGGAAGCCATCGACGGTATCGATTTCCAAATCAGGATACGCCCGCCGCAAACGATCGCGAAGAAGCCTCGCTTGTGCTGCGTAAGGTGCGATCACCGCGAGATCCTTGGCTGCGAGCCCGGCATCGATCAGCCGCTCCACCTGCCGGCAAACCAGATCGGCCTCCTGCGGATTGCGGCGACTCTCGCCCTCCGGCTCCAACTCCTCGTCGTACCCCGCACCCGCCGTGTCGATGAACTCGACCGGTGATTGCGTCAATTCCGAAGGAACCATGCCCTCGATCATCGCCAGCACATGCGCGCAAACCTCCGGACCGGCAACCAGCGTTCCGTCATAGAATTCATCGGCAGAGAACCGCATGATCTGTTCGTGCATCCGGTACTGCACATCGAGTCGCCGGCTGATCTCGTCGCCGCAGATCTCGACCAACCGTTCGAGCATACTTTTGCTGAAGCCCTCGCGTTCCGCCTCGCGCGACAGCACCGTGGGCGGCAATTGGCAATGATCGCCGGCCAGCACCACCCGCTCGCTGCGGAGCAACGGTATCCAGCATGCCGGCTCCGTCGACTGACATGCCTCGTCGATCACCGCGAGATCGAAGATGCGCTGCCCCAGCGTTTCACTGTCGATGGCAGTCGTGGTGACGCAAATGACGTCGGCCGAGTCGAGCACATGTTTTACCACTTGCGATTCGATGCGACGCGCATCGAGCAGCATTTCGCGGGCCTCGTCGCGCATCTGCTGCTTGGCTCCCGGCTCCGGTTTGCCTCGCGTCCACTTGCCGGCCCGGTCGCGCAGCGCGTTTGCATCGCGCACCAGTTTGCGAGCCAATTGGTATTCGGGATGCGATTCCACCACGAGATCCAGCGTATGTTCTCGCAACTCGGGCAGCACCCTAGCCGGGTGCCCGATCCGGATCGCACGTGTGCCCGCGGCCACGAGTCGTTCCAGCAAGTTGTCCACGGCGATGTTGCTGGGCGCACAGGCCAATACTTTTTCACCGCGACGAACCGCTTGGCGAATCAGTTCCACCACCGCTGTCGTTTTGCCCGTTCCGGGCGGACCGTGGATGATCGCCACATCCTCGGCCATCAACGCGTGGCGCACGGCAGCCCGCTGGGAATCGTTGAGCGCCGAGTCAAGCCACACCACGTCGTCCGGCACGAGCGGACGAGGCTCGCCTGCGACTTCGTCGCTTTTTGGCGTAGCGGCCACTTCTGCGGAAACAGGACGATCACCGGGTGCGGGGCGCGGTGCTTCGCGAAAGCGAGGTGCCTCGATGCCGAGCAGCACGTCGCGCAATTTCGAGAGCCGATCGGCGGACGCGTTGCGGACCCGCTCGAGTGCTGCGCGTTGGCGCTGCCGCGCCACTTCGTCACTCGCCAACACCAGTCGAAACACGGGCCGCTCGGCTTCCGCTTCGGGCCATTGCTCGAGTGCGATTTGGATTTGACTGGCATTTTTCTGGCAGACGATGCCTCGCCAACCCGTATGTCCGCGCCGACCGTCCTCCAGCAGCAACACCGGCGAACCGACGTTCAGCCGCGTCCACGGCAGGTTTTGTTCGTTGTTCTTTTTGGCAAGTGTCAACAGCGCTCGACCGCCTAAGCCGCTGGTTTCGTCGCGAATCACGAGGTTCAACAAGGTTTGACCGTTCGATTCGTCGCTCTGCCTGGCCGCCTGCATCGCGCGGTTGGCTTCTTCAGCTGCCTCCAACTCCAACAACCGCATCAGTCGGAGAAAGTGGTCTTCGGTTGACCCGCCTCGCGAATCGCTCTCCGCCCAGACACGAACATGCCGGTTTCCAAGACTCGCCCCGTCCAGCAGCTTGACCACCCGCGATTCCCAGCCGTTGGGTATTTCCACGGTGGCCGATCGGCCTTTGATTTCAATCGCGCCGATCTTGTCTCGCGATACCTCGCCGACCTGCTCCAGCAAGCGGACGATCGTTCCGCGCGTGGTTTGGGGCGGTAAGGCGTCGATTCGCAGCAGAGCCATGGCGTCCGTTTTCTCCTGAAGCATGTCGGTCGGTGACTCCTTCACTATAACGCCGAATCGCGGAAAGCCTGCATGGCCGTGCATGCGGTCGATCGACGTGTTGTGTGCGTTGTCTGGCGGTGTCGCAACGGGGCGGCTTGCCACGACGCCCTCGCGTCGCTCCAATTCATGCGGTTTGGGCCGCTTTACGCGACTGTATTTCGCGACGTACA
>JBJOLO010000069.1:0-5408 GCA_046045565.1 Planctomycetota bacterium
ACCCTCATCCCCGCCCCTTCTCCCTTCAAGGGAGAAGGGAAATCGGAATTTCGTTTTGTGGGTTCGGGTCGTTTGAGTTTCACTCGGTGCGTCACTGCCGAACGATAACGGGTCTTGCAACACGGGATCTGTTGGCGATCGGTTCGACATCCCCTCCGAAAACTTTTCTTTCTTCCCTTCGTGTCCTTCGTGGTTAAGAACGGACCGGCTTTTACGCTCCGCGTCGTCGACACGATCGTCATGGCTACGTCAGCGGGATCCGCAGGCCGTCATAGGCCAGTTGCATGCGCGGCGGTAATTGCTGATTGGTGGCCTCATAGTCAAGCTCGTGCGAAATATGCGTGAAGTACGTTTGCTTCGCGTTCACCCGACGCGCAACCTCGACGGCCTCGTCGAGCGAAAAGTGGGTGGGGTGAGGCCGCATCCGGAGTGCATCGAGAATCAGCACATCGAGATCCTCGAGTTGCTTCCAGCTGGATTCCGGGATCTCGTTGGTATCGGTGCAGTAGGCGATCCTGCCGAACCGGAAGCCCAGCACGTCCATGCGAGGCCCATGCCGCAAGCGGATCGGTTCGACTCGCTGACCAAGCAACTCAAACGGTTCGGTCTCGATCTGCTGAAACGTGAGTTGCGGCACGGCGCCGGCGTGCGTGGGCCGCTCGTCTTTGAACGCGTAGTCGAACGACTTCCGAATGCGTTGCTGCACGCGATCTTCGCAATAGATCGGCACGGGATGGCCAAGATAGAACGGGAACAACCGTAAGTCGTCGAGTCCGAACAAGTGATCCGCGTGCTCGTGGGTGTAGAGCACGGCGTGGATTACGCCGATTTCTTCACGCAACAACTGCGTTCGCAGGTCGGGCGGGGAATCGACCAGCAGGTTTCCGGCGGGTAGGCCCAGAGCGATCGCGCATCGCGTGCGTTGATTGCGGGGGTGGCCACCCCGGCAGACATCACAGGCACAACCGATCGCCGGGACCCCGACCGAGGTGCCGGTTCCAAGAATCACCATTTGTCCACGGATATCTCGATGATGGATCGTCTTGGACATGGTGAGAGCCCGTGCCGTGATCGGTGACCGTAGGACGAAAAAGGAATCCGCTGTCGAAGACGCGTCGCGGGGCGACCTGCAGCAAGAACGTCCGAGCCCCCCCGACCAACCTGCCTCATTGTCTTCAGGACGAGCACTGGTACAAGTGCCTTTCCGGGTTCCAGCCTGCTGAAATGACGGACTGCAGAAAATGCGTAGCAACTGTCCAGTTGCCTGACTCGCATGAGGTACCTACTCGCATGAGCTGCCTGACTCGAATGAGCTGCCTGACTCGCATAGGAGCGATGGGCGAGATGCCTGCTGACCGGGCGGTTGCGAGTCGGGCGATGAGGACAGGGATTCGACCGCCAGGGGAGCCGCAAGCACGGCCGCAAGCACGGCTGTAAAAGCGGGGGAAATGGCCGGATTCGGCCCGGGGAGGCCGGGCCGGGGGCGAAGGAACGGCGTTGACCCTGTTACCTAATCGTTATAAACTTCGCCACAGGAAAAGCTTACGCTTTTTCGGCCCAGGGATGTGGCGACGACTCTTTTGCAACAAGGTCTTTTGCAACAAGGCGCAGCGGTTTTCCGCTGGCAGGAAAAATGGAAGTTCTTGAAGGCATTTGGGAAGCGGTAACCGGCTCCGTTGGCGGCGCGATGCGCGGGATTGAGCGCAGTGTGACGGCTTTATTTGGCTCGGCCAACGCCCGTTACATCAAGAAGCTGCAGAGCCGCGTAGCGCAAATCAATTCGCTGGAATCTCAGTTCCAAGCATTGAGCGACGAGGAGCTGAAGGCACAGACCACTCGTTTCCGCGAGCGATTGTCGGCAGGCGAGACGTTAGACGATTTGTTGCCGGAGGCGTTCGCTACTTGCCGGGAAGGCGGTCGGCGGTATCTCGGGATGCGGCATTACGACGTTCAATTGATCGGCGGCATGGTGCTGCACAATCGCGCGATCGCGGAGATGGTCACGGGCGAAGGCAAGACGCTGGTCGCCACCTTGCCGGCATACTTGAATGCGCTCGAAGGCCGCGGCGTCCACGTCATCACCGTCAACGACTATTTGGCGCGCCGCGATATGGAATGGATGGCGCCCCTCTACATGGGCCTCGGCATGACCGTCGGCGCGATCCAGAGCAACATGGAAGTGCTCGAACGTCAGCATGCGTACGCGTGCGACATCACGTACGGCACCAACAACGAGTTCGGCTTCGATTACTTGCGCGACAACATGCGTCCGGCATCGCGCGGCGACAACCGATACCCGAAAGAATTCCAGCAATCTCAAGGCACGTTGAACTTCGCCATCATCGACGAAGTTGACAACATCTTGATCGACGAAGCTCGAACACCGCTGATCATTTCAGGTCCGGCCTACCACGACGTGCGACGATACGCCGACGCCGACCGGATCGCGAGACAACTTCAACGCGACACACACTTCGTTGTCAACGAGAAAGACCATTCGGCCCACTTAACCGACGCCGGCGTGCGGGAAGCGGAACGACTCGCGGGAGTCGAAAGCTTCTATACCGCGGGCAACATGGAATGGCCCCACCTGCTCGACAACGCGCTGAAAGCACACTACCTGTACAAACGCGATGTGCGGTACGTGGTCAAAGACGGCAAGATCATCATCGTCGATGAATTCACCGGCCGTCTGATGGACGGTCGCCAGTGGAGCGACGGTTTGCACCAGGCGGTCGAAGCCAAAGAAGGGGTGCAAATCAAGGAAGAAACGCAAACGCTGGCAACCATCACGCTGCAGAACTTCTTCAAGCTCTACAACAAGATCTGCGGCATGACCGGTACCGCCATGACGGAGGCGAACGAGTTCTGGAAGATCTACAAACTGGACGTCGTGGCCATCCCGACCAACCGATCGATGCAGCGCATCGAACATGCGGACGTGATCTACCGGACGGAGCGGGAAAAATACAACGCGGTCGCCGAGGAGATCGAGCGAATCCATCGCTGGGATATCCTCGAGATCGACGGCAAGGAGCAATGGGGAACCATCCTCAAGGAAGACGATCAGTTCATCGAGTTCCAGCCCAAAGGCGAAAAGTCCAAGGAGCGCATCGCGAAGGACTCGATCAAATCGATCGAGCGAAAAGGGCGACCGATTCTGGTCGGAACGGTATCGATTGAGAAGAGCGAACGGATTGCGGAACAACTCAAGCGTCGGGGCATCGACCACCAGGTGCTGAACGCCAAGCATCATGAACGGGAAGCTCCTATCATCGCGCAAGCCGGCCGCTTGGGTGCCGTGACTATTGCCACGAACATGGCGGGGCGCGGTACGGACATCATCATGGGCGGCAACGCCGAGACGATGGCGTGGGCGATGCTGCAGCACAAGTACGCCACCCGACTGGACGTCCCACACCAGGAGTGGACCGATCTTGTTCGCGAGATCGAAGAAAAAGAGAAGATGAAGGAGCAGGGACGCTACGTGAAGTCGATCGGCGGACTGCATGTGATCGGCACGGAGCGCCATGAGGCTCGTCGTATCGACTTGCAATTGCGAGGCCGCTGCGGCCGCCAGGGTGATCCTGGCAGCAGTCGATTCTATCTGTCGCTGGAAGACGACCTGATGCGAATTTTTGCCGGCCCGTGGGTGAAGTCGATCCTCGATCGACTTGGCATGCAGGAAGGCGAGAGCATCGAAAGTCGGATGGTATCGCGACGCATCGAAGCCGCCCAGAAAAAGGTCGAAGAGCGCAATTTCGAAGTTCGCAAGAATCTGCTTGAGTACGACGAGGTGATGGACGAGCAGCGGAAGCGGGTGTATGGCTACCGCCAACAGATTCTGCAAGGCATCAATTGCCGTACGCTGATCATGGAGATGGTCGACAAGCAAGTCGACGAACAACTCGAACAGTTCCTCCATCGCGACTTCGGTGCGTCCACTTTCGCAGGCTGGGCTTCGCAGCAACTGGCTGCGCAGCTCGAGCCGTCCGACTTCCGCGGCATGGACTTTCAGCAAGCCGACTCGTACGCGCGAGACGCAGCGGAGCGGGTCGCGGAGACGCAGGTGCAGGATGCGATCGACGAAAACCTGCCCGATTCGGACGACGGCGACACGTCGGAGTGGAATTGGAATGCACTCGCGAATCTGGCACAAAGCCGCTGGAACTATAAAATCAATGACCGCGAACTGAAGAAAGCCGGCCGCGAGGCCGTGCCGGAGCTCCTGCTGGATGCCGCGAGAAAATCGATTCAGTCGGTCGATCTTTCCGCCGGGCAGGCTTTCCTCGCCGAGGATTTCGGGCTGCAGTCCACCGTGCAGTGGCTCGCCTTCAAATTCGGCATGGAGGTGAAAATCGACGAACTCCGCGGCCGTGACACCGCCGCGATAAAGGAGTTCGCACGCGAGAAGGCTGAACAGGTCTACCGGAATCGCGAAGCCGAGTACCCGATCCTCGCGGCCGTGAATCGGTTCACGACCCGGGACGGCAGTCGCCGGGCGATGCTGGATGGCGAAGCGCTCCTGCAATGGGCTCAAACGCGATTCGGCAGTCTGGTTCCGGAAAACATTCGCGAGCATCGGTCGGTCGAAGAGGTCCGTCAAACCCTGATCGCGGTTAGCACCGCCTCGCAAAACCAGGAACGGGAACTCGAACAGGCTGCCAGCGAACACCTGAGAACCATTTTCGGCAACGCCGTCGGCAACAACACGGCTTCCCAGTCGGCCCGTGGTGCGGACCTCGACAGTTTCTCCGATTGGCTCGAAGAAAATCTACAAGCCGACATGACCTCTGACGAAATCGGCAAGTGCAAACGGTCGGAACTCGAGTCACGCCTTGCGTTCCTGTTGAACCGGAAGTTCCATCCCGAGATTCGCCACATGGAGCGGCAAGTGCTGCTCCAAGTTGTCGACTCCGCCTGGAAAGAACACCTGCTGGTCATGGACCATTTACGGAGTTCCGTCGGACTGGTCGGTTACGCTCAAGTCGATCCCAAAGTCGAGTACAAGCGGGAAGGCATGCGGTTGTTTGACCAGATGTGGAACTCGGTAGGCGAGCGCTGCACCGACTTGGTGTTCAAAGTCGAGCAACTGGACAGTGACTTCATTGGATCGACCTGGGTCGAAACTTCGGCGCGACACGATCAGGCGGCAACGCCCAGCCAAATGGCGAAGGAACAGCAGGGGGCAATTGACGGCAGCCAGGGCGAGCCGAAGGTGGAGACCATTCGGCATCGTGGCGAGCGTGTGGGCCGGAACGACCCGTGCCCCTGCGGCAGCGGCCGCAAGTACAAGCAGTGCTGCATGCGACGTACGGCGGCCAACTGATCGGCGGCCCGTCGTCCGCGACCGCATCGGGACGCGCCGCGTGCTGCCTGGAGTCAATCGCCGCCCGGAAAGGATTCTT
>JBJOLO010000094.1:0-3929 GCA_046045565.1 Planctomycetota bacterium
CCGGTGCACGGTCGTGACCCAAGCCAACTCGATGCCCGGCAGTTCCTGCTGATTCAGCATCCACACGATCCGGCCCTCGCTGTTGACCTCGAGCACGCGATTGTTGTTGCCGCCCCCGATCAACGTGTTGCCGTTCGGCAAACGAATCGCCCCGTACACTTCGGTGCCATGCCCTTCCGGACCGTGGCCCGGAGCGCGAGGTCGCCCGCCGAGATCCATCCGGTACGACCATACCACCTTGCCCGTTTCGTCGTATTCACGCACCACCCCGTCGCCTTCGTGGCACACGAGATAATGTCCGTTGTCGAGCTTCCGCGCCATCCGCGTGTCTCGATGCGGATGCGGATTATCGACTGTCAAAGGCACCTCTTTCACAATGGTGCCGCTGCGATCCACTTCCACAATCCTGGCGTTGCCCGACTCCGCGATCATCACCCGGCCATCCGCCAACGGCTGGAACGCGTGCACTTCAATCGCCCCCGAATACCCCGCCTTCGGCTTCGATTCGTACTTCCAAACAACCTGCTTATCGCGACTCACCTCCGCAATGGTGGTCCGATTAAGCGGCAACAGGATGTTGCCATTCTTCAACTGCCACAGATCATGGGCCTCGGCATTGTTCGCGTACTCCCATTCCACCTTCCCCGCAGCGTCAACAATCGCAACCTTCCCCTTATCCGCCGCCAAAACCCGATAACCCGCCTCCGGCCCCGCTGCCCACGACCGTGCGGTGAGCGTGAGAACGGCAAGACCGATGAGAACACGAGCCACCAATACGCGCTGTCGTTTCATGAAATACGTTCCCTTGACACGAGGAATTTGAACTGGAAGCGTTTTTTTAACCACGAAGGGCACGAAGAGTACGAAGGGAAGATGAGCGGAAGAGGTTGATGAAATGCTTGTGACTTGTCTATCTGATTTTTTTGTGTGACGATCTATGGTTCGCACTTGCCGACCCATGCAAGTTGCCGAACGAATCCGAAAAATCATCCCGATCCGAAAACAAAAAATGAAAACTCAAACCGCATCCACGCACAGCACGTACCGCTAACTTCCATTTTTCTCCGGCATTCCCTCCGTGCTCTTCGTGCCCTTCGTGGTTTAAAAAAACGCTTCGTGGTAAAAAATCTGCGCATGTCCGCTTTTTACTTGAGCTTATCGAATAGCACCGCTGCGGTGACGGCTGCGTAGAAGAGAGCGCAAGCGACCAAGCCGATTCGCCGCCACCAGGATGGACGCAATTCGCGAGGCAGCATCGTCGAATTGATGATCAGCATCTGGATCGATGCCGGAATCAGCACAACGCCGGCAATTGCTGCCAGGACTTTAAACAACTGGATCGCCGAACCGAACCGAATGACGATTCCGCCCCACAGCGTGAAAACGAATAGCAGCACGTAATACAACTTGCCGACATTCAGTGTCTTCGATTTTCGCGCCGTGCGACTGGCGACCCAGACCATATCGGTCACGGTGCGCACCAGGATGTCGGTGTTGCCCAAATGCGTCGAGAACAGGATCCAGAACCCGTTCAGCAGACCAAGCACCCACAGCCCCTGCCAATAATGCTTGGCCAAATACTGAGCTTGAAAAATACCGACCTGGGAATCCTTGAGCTCAGACCCCGGCTCGATGATCGCCGTGGCGAGATTCACGTTCAAAAACATGCCGACAAAGCAACCGGCAGCCCACAGCCACACCTGATCGGCGACAATATACTTCCACCACATCCGCCAACGCGACAAGTTCTCCGTCGTGATCGGGAACGTTTTGCCGACGTGAGATAACGTGACGTTCGTCGAGCCGAAAACGCTGGGAATCGCGCCGACAACGCTGCCCATGCCAAACCCTTTGTCGCGCACCCAGTTGGAAATCGACAGGTTGCCGATGCCGCCCGAGCCGGCCGTCGCTGCCAGCGACGCCAACAATAATAAATCGATCCCCTTGGGAATGTATCCGAAATTAAAGAAGCCCTGAAACGTCTCCCACGTGTGCGCAAACGGAACGCAAAACAGGTTGATGAAAATCAAAAACGAAAAGATGTACGCGATCATCAGCCAGGAAGCGATCTCCAGCATCCGCTCCACCGTGCCGCCGAACATCAACAGCAACACCGTTCCACCCATGATCGCATACGCAATCGTCAACAAGATCGACTCATCCACCGGCACATCGGGTCCGTAATAGGCCGTATACAAGACATTCGCACAGGACTTCGCGAGCGCAGGGATTCCCAACTGGGCCACTGTGAGCAGCACGTAAATCGTCGCCCAGAAGTGGGCTCCCGGCCGGAGTCGCATGATGCCGCTGAGCGCCGGTTCGCCGGTGTAGAGCGTGTAGCGGATCGCCTCCAGATTCAGAATCACCTGCAAGACGATTCCGACCGTGGCAATCCACATCACCCCCATTCCGTACCGCACGCTAATGTTCGGTCCGACGAGCCATTCTCCGCCGCCAATCGAGGCCGCCAGCAAGATCGCGCCCGGTCCGACCAGACGAAACATGTTGCGAGTCGAAAACGGAGGCGGAGCAGGCAAGTCCGCCTGACCCCATGCGGGAAGCTGTGACACAACAAGACTCCTCAATACAACCAGCGAATCGACTTGCGGCTGGTTCGCAGACTACTCCGGTAACGCCTTGCCTTTTGTTTCCGGCGCAAACCAGATCAGCACCATCCCGACAACGTAGATCATGCTCAAGATACCGCACGCGGTCGGAAACCCGCCCGGCGTGCGATACGAACCGATTTCGATCCCGTCACGAAAATGGCCGGTCAGCAACCCCAACTGAAACGACCCGATCGCCGCCAGGATCCGCCCGAAGTTGAACCCGAACCCCTGACCGGTCGCGCGCACGTTGGTCCGGAACAGTTCCGGCAGATAAAGCGGCAACCAGCCATAGAACGATGCCGAACACACGCCCGTGACGAAACAACTCGCCAGCAAACCCGAACCATACTCGTTGTTGGCAAAAAACAGCCAGAACACCGACCCCATCGCGGCGATGCACAACAGGAAGTACGCCAATCGCCTGCCGATTAAATCGCCCAAGAGCGCTGCACCAATGGTGCCCACAATCGCACCGATCGACAACCAGATCTGCACGAACTCCTTCGCGTGCTTGAACTCGCTTCCCTCGGTCATCTTGCTGACCCATGCCGGTGCCTGCTGTGTTGCACCCCATGTGCCCAGGAGCGCCACGCCGCTCAAGCAGGCCGCTAACGCCATGCGACGCATTGTCGTGCCGAACATATCGGCCGGTGCGCTCGCATTCGCCGCTCGGTACCGCTGCAGGTAACGCACCACGGGATACATGTATCCCACCAAGGCGATGAGCACGCCAATGACGGTCGCGACTAAGCGGATCGGCGTGGTGTGCTCGATCGAACCGGTCCGAGGCCAACCGTACAGATACACCACCACCGCCGGACCCAACGCGCCGCCCAATACCGCCAACAAATCTTTGGTCGCCCAATTCGACGTGTTCCCGCGATCGCGCTCCGCTTCCCACCGCTCCGACTCCGGTACAAACAAACGGATCAGAAACGTTAGAAACGCGGGGAAGATTCCCAAGATCATCATGATCCGCCAACCGCTGTTCGCCACCAAGGTCTCGACCATCCAGTCAGGCAGTTGCAGACTGAGCAAAACGTTTTTCAGTTCCCCGATCACTTGGTTCAGCGTCAAACCGACAATGCCCACGATCAGATAGCCGACATTCGCCGCAGCTCCAATCAAGCCGGCCATGAATGCCCGCGATCGATTCGGCCACATCTCCATCACGAGCGCCACACCCAGCGACCACTCGCCGCCCATCCCCAGTGACGCAACGAAACGCAGTACGCCCAACTGAATCGGCGTCTTCACGACGCCGCAAAGCGAAGTAAAGACCGCGTACGTGAGCACGCTCAGCGTCATCGCCCGCACCCG
>JBJOLO010000097.1:0-5831 GCA_046045565.1 Planctomycetota bacterium
CGCGGATCTCGGCGAAGCCGGGTAGAAACGCGAGCACGTCGCCATCGGTACGAGCCATCGCGGATTGCACTGCCTCTTTGATCGCGAACGCGAGCGGTTGGCTGGCGGCTCGAGGCTGATAAACCATTTCGATCGGGTGCAGTCGACCCTGGCTATGCACGACCGGGCAGTCATCGAGATAGGCCCGCAGCCGTTCGGTGTCCAGGGTTGCGGACATCACCACCAGCTTCAGGTCGGGACGCACGGTGCTCTGCAGCAGTCGGATCATCCCGAGCGCCAAGTCGGTATCGAGGCTTCGCTCATGGAATTCATCGAGCACGACAACCGATATCCGCTCCAGATACGGATCACTGGCCAGCATCCGCATCAAAATGCCCTCGGTGACGACGAGCACGCGGGTGTTGGGGCCCGCCACGCGATCGTGTCGCACGTGGTAGCCGATTTCATGACCGAGTGTGGAATGACGCTCGCTTGCCATGCGCTTTGCAGCCGCGCGAGCGGCGAGGCGGCGCGGTTCCAACATGACAACCTGTCGATTCCCGGCAATGCCCTCGTCGACCAAGGCGGGAGGAACCCGCGTGGTTTTGCCTGCGCCCGTCGGGGCGCCGAGTACGACAGCGTTGCGTTCGCGCAAACCGCGAATCACGGAAGGCAGCACGTCGTTAATAGGCAGACGAAGGAGAGTCATGCGTTTTGAAGAAATCGCAGGAACGGCGAGCGACCCGCAAGGATGCGTGGTTCTGCTCGATCTTGGCAGCCCAGGATGATTTTCACAAGGGATTCTTTTCGCAAAGGATTCTTTCGCTGGGGTTCACGGAGACCGATTTTGACGCGCGGACCGGGTGCTCCCGAACGAGTCGACAGCCAAACCCAGTCGTTCCATCAAAAAAAATCGCTCGCAACGAATGTCGACCTCACCCAAGGGCGGGTAGACCGTTTCGTTGCGAGCGAGTTGATACGAGCGTTTGTTGCTGCGGTCTTGGCGATCGGACCCGCGGGGTGCCCGAGTCAAGTCGGACACCCCGAGCCGATTCCCCCAAACGAGTGAAACTCCGTCTGTTCTCCTCCATCCGTTACCAGGGACCGCGGATGTAGTAGGCACCGAATTGGTGAGTGTGACTGGGCCACGGAGGCGTGGGCCGCAAATCGCTATATTCGCCACCGCCGTCGCCCGGATAGGCTCGCTTGAACTGGTGGTAAATCGGCGTGACCGTCGATTGGGTTACGCCCCAACCCCACTCGGTGTGCGTGCGTGCAGTGGGAGGAACAACCAGGGCTACCGGATGACCCCAGGCCGTGTGGTAGTACGGCTGGTGCCACGAATTGCGTTCCGAGTAGTTCGATGCTTGCCGTTCGGCGCGTCCGTGCCGTCCCGCGAATGCGGAGTCGGACGCGCTGAGCACCACGATGCTCGCGGCGATGACTAACCAATGAGAGAACTTCGTCATATCCATTTCCTTTGCGAATAAGTCCGCTCGGCGGCGAAGCGGGCGGCGAGTCGGTTAGCGGGCAATGCGCAGTCCATGACCGATGTAATGGAACGTGTGCGAGAAAGGCGGGGAGTAATAGTGCACGGAGGTGCGGGTCAGGCCACGCCCTTCGTTGGTGTAGCGGTAATAGTGGCGGTGATGTGAATACAACTGTTCGTGCGGCATCAGCGCTTCATTGGTGATGTAGGTGTGGCCGACGAGTTGGGGGACGGGGATCGGCGAGATATACATTTGCGCGGGCACTCCGCCGCACGCTCCGGCCTGATAGTAGTTCGAGAACAGCGAGTTCTGTGCATAACCGAAGGGCTGGCACGAGGCCGTGCCCGGTTTTTGCTGAAGAGGATTACCGGCCTGGACGGTCGAGGAAGAGAAACTGATCGCGACCAGGAATGCGAACAGGCCAACGGGGGCGAGGATTCTGCGAAGCATGGAATCGCTCCTGCGGGAAAATCGGTGGGTCGGGGATGCGACGGCCATACTCGATGATCGTCGCGAGGCGGGTAAGGAACGGCATTCCCTCGCTACGTCGGTCGTCCCGATCGTACGAAGGTTATTAGCTCTCTCGGCAACGACCGGTGCGACGGGTGAAACTTTGATTTCGTGCTGTAACTTCCGGAATTGTCGTAACGTCCTTACTATGAAAACCGGCTGGGAGGATGGCGGTAAAGTCGCTATACTCTTCCCAGTTTGACAGGCGAAGCGGTCTCCCGTTTTGCATGGAAACCCGTTTTGCATGGAAACCCTTTCTGCATGGAAAGAGGGCAACGAAGGTTTTTCGTGGGAGAGGAGTCCCATCTTTGGCAGCGGCAAAGGCACAGCCCAGTGGCAAGCAACAGGCGGCTCGAATGGAAGATTCCGCAGAGACGGAGCCCGGAAGGAACGGGCAGGATCAGGCATTGCATGCCGACGATCAGTCGAGCGGCGGGTCGTCACGACGGCGGGCGACAGCCGAGACGATGGCCGCCAAGCAGCGCGACATCTCGGTCAGCGAATTCTTCGCCAAGAACCGGCACTTGTTGGGATTTGATAATCCGCGCAAGGCCCTGCTGACCACGGTAAAAGAGGCGGTCGACAATTCTCTGGACGCCTGCGAGGAGGCGGGCATCGTGCCGGAGATATGGGTGCACATCGAGTCGGTGGGGAATAATCGCTTCAAGGTCGGTGTGCAAGACAACGGCCCGGGCATCGTGAAGAAGCAGATCCCGCTGATCTTCGGCAAGCTGCTCTACGGGTCCAAATTCCATCGACTTCGCATGAGCCGCGGGCAGCAGGGTATCGGTATCAGCGCTGCAGGCATGTATGGCATGCTCACCACCGGCAAGCCCGTGCGGATCATCTCCAAGATCTCGCCGAAGAAACCTGCGCATTTCTACGAGATCCAAATCGATACCAAGCGGAACCTGCCGGAGATTCTCAATGGTAAAGGCGAGGGCGAGGACATTCCGCCGGGCGAAAAGGGACTGAAATACATTGCCGATCGCGGCATCGAGTGGGTAACCCACTACCCGTCGGCTGAAGGCAAAGCTACCGAGGGAAAAGCAGCAGAAGGCAAGGCTACCGAATCCAAGTCGACCGTCGAGGTCAAAAGCGGCACGCGGGTGACCATTGAACTCGAGGGCCGTTTTATTCGAGGCCGAGGCAGTGTCGACGAGTATCTCGAACAAACGGCGATTGCCAATCCGCACGTTACTATCCACTACACCGATCCCGAAGGGAGCGAGTGTTCCTACGGCCGGTCGACTCGACAACTGCCCACAGAACCGAAGGAAATCAAGCCGCATCCTTACGGCGTGGAACTCGGTCGCCTCGTGACGATGCTCAAGGACACGCAGGCGGGCACGATTTCGCAATTCATGACCGAATCCTTTTCGCGGGTGACTTCCAGCGTTGCCCGCAACATCTGTACGACGGCCAAGATTGGCACTCGGGCGAACCCGCACCGCATCGGCCGACAGGAGGCCGATGCGCTGTACCAGGCGATCCAGCAAACTCACATCAGCGCTCCCAATACGGATTGCATCTCGCCGATTGGGGAACAATTGATTCTCAAGGGACTACATCACGTTGTTCCCGGCGAGTTCTTCTGCGCGGCGACGCGTCCACCCTCGGTTTACCGGGGCAACCCATTCCTGATCGAAGTGGGACTTGCCTTTGGCGGCGGCAGCTCCGCGCAAAAAGTCACCTTGGAAACGCTGACCGAACTGCTTTCTGAAAGCGACGCCCGTTCACTGCGGCAGTTCTTGTTGACCACGTTCGATGGCATCGGCCGTGAAGGTGCCGAAAAAATCCTGGTCGAAGCCAAGGCGGGTTCGCGACAAAGTCCCTCGAAAATGAAGAAGGACGAAATCCGGTTGCTGCACGAGGCGATGAAAAACGTCAACCTGTCCGAAGGACAGACGATGCAGGTACTGCGCTATGCCAATCGAGTGCCATTACAGTTCCAACCGGCGGGCTGCGCAATCACCCAGGCGGTGACCGCGACCAACTGGCGGGCGTACGGGCTGACCCAGGCACGAGGCCAGCTGCCCAATGGTCCCATCACCGTGATGGTGCATGTTGCCAGCGTGTGGGTTCCGTTTACCAGCGAGTCGAAGGAGGCGATTGCGGGCTACGAAGAAATCATGAAGGAGCTCAAGCTGGGGCTCCAGGCTGTCGGCCGCAAACTGTCGATGTACTTGAATCGCCGCAACCGGGTGCTTCAGGAAGGCGAACGCCGTTCGGTGTTCCTGCGGTACCTTGGCGAGGTCGCCAATGCGGTGGGGCAGATTCGCGAGTTCGACGACAAAAAACGAAAAGACCTCTATGAGCGCCTGTTGCATGTAGCCAAGCGCAAGACATCCGAAGCCGATGCCAAGTTCGACGATCGCGGACAACGGATCAAGGAGGCGGAAGAGGATTTCGGCGAGAACGTGTTGATCGTCGAGCATTCGCCGCCGGAAATGTCGGCGCCGGAGCCGGCTGCGACACCATCGCGCGCTAAACAAGAGACTCGCAAGTAACCCGCAACGGATAGAGAGGATAGATCGGGATGGCGAAGAAACCGGCGAAAGCCAATCAGGAAGCGGTTACGTTGACGCAGCGCGACAAGAAGACCTTATCGTCCTTGCGCGATCTTGCCACGGAGGTCGTCGAGGCTGCCGAGCGAGGTCGTGCTCCTTACTTTGAAGTTCCGTCACGCTCGCTATCGAACGTGCGTTTCAATAATTCGCGCAAGATTATTGAAATGGGCAGCGGTACAAATCGCCGCGAGTTGTTTAATCTCTCCCAGGCCAAGACCTACATGCAGATGCTGCTGGTCGGATCGGGCTGCAAGCAGTTGATCGAGCAAGGAAAGACCACCAGCATCCGAGGTCTCTACTACCTGCTCAAGCACACGATCGCCGGTACGCGGGAGGAGACATTCGACGACCAGGATGATTGCGATCCGATCATCGAAGATACCGAGGTAACACTCGACTCGCTACGCGAGGAGCTACACCTCTACGCGAAAAGTGCAGGGTCGATGGTGGGGCCGATTGTGCTGGTCGACAGCGGCGACGAAATCGACTGCTCGCGGATGGGATCGGGTGGTTACACCATTCCCTCTATCGTCGAACCGGAGATCGTCCAGTTCAAAAAGAATCAGGCCGAATTCATCCTGCATGTCGAAAAGGACACGGTCTGGCGGCGGTTCAACGAAGATAAGTTTTGGCGCGAATACAACTGCATCCTCACGCACGGCGGTGGTCAACCGCCCCGCGGCGTGCGACGGATGCTGAATCGCCTCCATAACGAACTCAAATTGCCGGTCTACTGCCTGCTCGATAACGATCCCTGGGGCTACTACATCTACAGCGTCATCAAGCAGGGATCGATTAACCTTGCCTACGAGTCGAAACGGATGGCGATCCCGAGCGCTCGATACCTGGGGCTGCGCAGCATCGATTTCGAACGTTGCCAGTTGAGCCCGAGTGTGCAGATCAAATTGAATGATCAGGACATCAAGCGAGCCAAGCAGATCGCTCAGTATCCCTGGTTCGCGAACAAGAAGCCGTGGCAAAGGGAAATCGAGATGATGCTGAAGAACGGCTTCAAGCTCGAGGTGGAAGCATTGATCAGCAAGGACATCAGCTACGTCAGCGAACAGTACGTGCCGGCTCGACTGGAAGACGAAGACTTCTTGGATTAGCCCGCACAGCTCAGGCGACTACCGTTCAAGTGATCCTTGCTATGGGGATCTCGCATCAGGCGATGAGATCCTGAATCACATTGCCATGCACGTCGGTCAGGCGGTAGTCGCGGCCGGCGAAGCGGTAGGTAAGCTGCGTGTGGTCGAAGCCTAATAATCGCAGGATGGTCGCG
>JBJOLO010000121.1:0-3722 GCA_046045565.1 Planctomycetota bacterium
GATTCCAGGCAACAAACTGGGACGGAAACGGTTTTGCCATCCTGGTGAGCAGCCGTTGATTCCGGCACAAACCGTACGAGATGTACGTTGGATGCGGCATCGCAAGCAAATGGAGCCCCCCATTTCAAACAAAAAGGGCCGGCAAGGTCATTGACCTTACCGGCCCTGTATTTGTCGAACTTCATCGTGTCGGCCGGCGAAAGGAAGTTGCCGGCCTCCGCGAGTTGAGGCCTGCGATTTCGACCGATTAGTACATGTCGTAATCGCCGCCGTGGCCCTTCTTCGCGTGCTTTTCCTCTTTCGGCTTCTCGGCAATGAGTGCGTCGCTGGTCAACAGCAGCGTCGCGACGCTGGCCGCATTCGCCAGGGCGGTACGAGTCACCTTGGTCGGGTCGATGACGCCGGCCTTCACGAGGTCCTCGTAGGTGTCGGTCAAAGCGTTATAACCGAAGTTGCCTTTGCCTTCCAAAACGCGTTCGCAAACGATACCGCCGTCCTGGCCCGCATTAGACGAGATCCAGGTAAGTGGTGCACGGCAGGCTCGAAGCACGATGTTGTAGCCAACCTGCTCGTCATGCGACAGCGTGTCGCCCGGCTTGAGCGACGAAGTAGCTCGCAGCAATGCCACGCCGCCACCCGGCAGAATGCCTTCTTCGGCCGCAGCTCGCGTTGCGTGCAACGCATCTTCAACGCGGGCCTTCTTCTCCTTCATTTCACTTTCGGTCGCAGCGCCGACATTGACCTTCGCCACGCCGCCCGCCAACTTCGCCAATCGCTCCTCGAGCTTTTCGCGATCGTAGTCGCTCGTCGAGTTCTGAATCTCGCGACGAATCTGATCGATGCGGGACTTGATGTCGGCGCTTTTGCCGGCACCCTCGATGATCGTGCAGTTGTCCTTGTCGATGATGACGCGCTTGGCTCGACCCAAGTCGCCAATCGGCAGGGTTTCCAACTTGATGCCCAGCGATTCAAACACCGCCGTGCCGCCGGTCAGGATAGCGATATCCTCCATCATCGCCTTGCGACGATCGCCGTAGCCCGGTGCCTTCACTGCACAGCACTTGAACGTGCCGCGGAGCTTGTTGATCACCAGCGTTGCCAACGCTTCGCCTTCCACCTCTTCGCAAATGATCAGCAGCGGCTTGCTTTGCTGCACCACCGCCTCCAGCAGCGGAACCATGTCCTTGACGCTGGTGATCTTCTTCTCATAAACCAACACGTACGCGTCGTTCAACTCGCACTGCATCGTGTTGGGATCGGTGACGAAATACGGCGAGAGGTAGCCGCGGTCGAACTGCATACCCTCAACCCACTCGACTTCTGTCCGAAGGCTCTTGCTCTCGTCCACCGTGATCACGCCGTCCTTGCCGACCTTGTCCATCGCATTGGCCAGCAACTCGCCGATCTCCCGGTCATTGTTCGCGGCGATCGAAGCGACATTCGCCATCTCCGACTTGTCCTTGACCTTGATCGACATCTTCTGCAGCTTTTCCGAGATGTCGCCTACGGCCTTTTCGATGCCTTGCTTCATCTGCACCGGATTCACGCCGGAAACAACTGCTCGCAAACCCTCGTTGAAGATCGCTTCAGCGAGCACCGTGGCGGTGGTGGTCCCGTCGCCTGCCACATCGCTGGTCTTGCTGGCGACTTCCCGAACCATGCGGGCGCCGATGTTCTCGTAAACATCCTCGAGGTCGATTTCTTTCGCGACCGTCACACCGTCTTTCGTGACGGTGGGCGAGCCGAAGCTTTTCTGAAGGATGACGTTCCGACCCTTCGGGCCCAACGTTACCTTCACGGCCTTGGCCAACTTCGATACGCCTCGGCGAATGGCTTCGCGAGCCTCTTGATCAAATGCAATCATCTTTGCCATGAGTCTATTTCTCCTGTGTTGCGGGTGCGTTCCCGACGCCCCGATCTTGCCAACGTTGTATTAGCCTTCCACCACTGCCAGGATGTCGTCTTCCCGCATCAGCAACAGTTCGCGATCGTCAACCTTGAACGTTTCACCCGCGTAGCTCGAGAAAATCACGCGGTCGCCCGGTTTCACTTGCAGCGTGCTTCGCGTCCCGTCATCCAGGAGTCGCCCATTGCCAACATTCACGACAACGCCCCGAGCCGGCTTGTCCTTGGCCGAATCCGGCAACAAGATTCCGCCCGCCGTTCGTTCCTCCGATTCCTCACGCTCCACAACCACCCGGTCGCCCAGGGGCTGCAATTTCACGCTGGTCGCTGCACCTTTCTTCGTTGCCGTCGCTGCCATCGAATTTCCTCCGCTACAAAATCGCTATGAATGGAACCTTTGTGGATGGGTCCCCCAAGGTTGCAACCCTGGGCTATCCAACCCTTTGGAATACGCATTCAGCCTGCCGACGCTCGTCCCGGTTCGTCGTCCGATGCTCGAACGCCAGGGGCTGTCAAATGGGCATGAGTAGAACGCGAGATCATCCCACTGAGGCAATTGGCGCGCCAAAACCCGATGAAGAATTGCAAGCAGATTGCAGCAAAGGGTTTGCGTCGAAAAGTCTGAAGAAGCACGGCCGTTCGGCGGGTCGTCTTGGCAGTTCGACCTGAATCCGACGAAGCGGCCTGTCATATTGGCAGATCGCGGCAACCTTGTCGCCGACGCTCATGCCATGCACAATGACGAGAGTCGGGTTTCAACGGCGTTGACCAACCCACCCGCATGAACAGTTTCCGGCCCTTTCTACGTGGATCGAAGGTTCGATGGCTATCAAAGTGAGCTGCCGTTGCGGTCAGTCATTTGCCGCACGGGATGAATTGGCGGGCCAGACCGTGAAATGCCCGAAGTGTCAGAATCCCTTGCAGATTCCAGCTCCCGCTGCGGCGCCCACCGCGAATCTCCTCGGCGATCTGCTCGACCAGGAAGGATTTGAATCCCATGCCGGCGTACGCTGCACACGCTGCAATGAACCCATTCCGGCTGGCGGTGTGATTTGCCTGGCCTGTGGATTGAATATCCAGACCGGTGCGACCGTGGAGACGGCCTTGCGAAAACGTACGAAGAACGTGGGGCATGGGGAGGCGGCCGAGTCGATCTTGAATCGAGCTGCCGAGGAGTTGCGAAAAGCTCCCCCACCGAAAGACGAAACCGCGGGCGGCATGATGGTCTCCTACATCCTGACGCTCGCCATGTTCGGCATCACGGCCGCCGTTGGCGCCGGCGGATTCCTCCTTTTCCGATCGATGGAAGGTTCCGACAACAAAACGCTGATGTCGGGACTTGCGATGCAATGGATCGGTGGCGGATTGATCAGCCTCGGTTGGTTATGGATCGTGATCCTGGGTTTTTTGGACAGCGCTGTGAAAGGGGTGCTTTGCCTGTTCATCGCTCCGTACGCATGGTTCTATGGATTCATGAAAGGCCACCAATTCCAAGTGTTTCTTCAGATCTTCGGCTTGATCATGGCGTTAATCGGGATGGGAATTGCCGTGTTTGCTTCGCAAGCTGATCCGTCCAAGCCAGTGAGTTTCCTGGGGAATCCGTCGGTCCACCACGCGTTCGAAATGTTCTGCGGGTAAGTGCTAGCATCCCGTGACGGCGCAGGACGGCTCCCTGCTGGCCCCGCTGCTGCCCGTCAGGGTCACTCGCCTCGTGCTTGCATGCATGCTGCAACCCTTCAGAACCCGAGTTCGCAACAACTCGAGTAGGACCGAGGGCATCGAGCAAGCGGCGGGACGGTCCCGGCCAAGCTACTGAG
>JBJOLO010000181.1:0-10609 GCA_046045565.1 Planctomycetota bacterium
GCAGTCCCAGCCTCCATAGCTGTCCTTGTCGTCTTCAGGCGGACCTTGATGCAGGAAACTGCCGTCCCAACGTCGCGCGAGATCGAAATACCACGCGCCGAATTCCTGCATCCACGCTCCGGTGGCTTGCGGGCCCAAGTGCGCCACGCCGGGCATCGCCCACAGCATATTAAAGAAGTTGCCCGTGTGCCCCGTGTCCCGCTCGGGACCGTGGGACGCGAGGCACATGCGCGTGAAAAACTCTGTGCCTTTGGGCTCGCCGAGCAAATGGAACAAGACCGAGACCATGCCGCATTTGCCATTGTCCTCGTGATTTTCGATCCACGGTTGATGATCGCCATACGGAATGGCTCCCTTGCCAATGTAGAATCGCAGCAGTCGCGTGCTGCGTTCGATCGCGAGATCAACCGCCGGATCCTTGACGCCCGCCTCACGAGCCAGCACCAGCGAGATCGTCAGCGGCACACCCGGCGAATTCATCATCCCGTAGCCTCCGAGTCGTCCGTCTGATCGTGCAAACCCATGTCCCCAGGAACCGACGGCACTTTGGCCTTTCGCGGACTCGAGTGCGAGACGGTTCAGGCCTGGCATCACCGACTGATCGCCCGTGGCGATCACATACTCGGCAAGCAGCATCATCACGTAGCCGTAGTGCCAGGTCTGCATGCTGTTCGATGAAAACGCTGCCGCCCATTCGGCTTCCTTTTTGACCAGCGGCAGGTAGGCCGCGTCACCGCTCGCAAGCAAGGCGAGCGCATTCAATGCACGCGGGATAGGATCCTGTTTGCCATAATCGGCTTGACTCATGCGCGTGGCGAGTGTCTTGCATCCCTGTTCGAGGATGCGCTTCGACTTCGGACAGTGAAACGGAGCCGTGGGCGAGTAGCTCCCGATCACGGGCAGCTTCAGCGCAATCTCTTCCGTCTTCCCGGCGCGCCAACGCGTGAGCCTCAATGTGCCGCCACCCGCCTCGGTTTCGGCCGCGGTGAGCGCCTGCCCCATCTCCGTCCGCGGATCGACCGAGAACGCCTTGCCGTCGACACCAAGAATCACATCACCAACTGCAATCACACCCTCCGCAGGCGAATTCGCCACGACCTTGGTGATAATGATCTGCCGAGCATCACTCGTTACGAGCGTGTCGCAATGCATCCACCCGCGCAGCCCCGTAGCGCCGAGGTTCCAATCGTGTTTCGCCTTAGCGGGAATGGCGTCACCCTTCGTGATGTCGGGAATCACCCGCGGTTCTGCGGCACTCGCAATCGGCGAAAAGCCGCGCCACGCAGTGCAACTGGGAAGCGTATCTGCAGCGACGAAGCATAGTGCGAGCGCTAAGGTGATGAGGATTTTCGTGCGGGTGGCCGAAGTTCGTGTTTGCTCTGTCTTGGTTTTCACCGGGCCCCTTTCGGCTTTGGAATGGTGATCGTATTTGCCGTTTCCTCGACTTGCATCCGGACCGAGCGCCAGGCGTTGGGGAACTGCGGCGCACGCACGCCGAAGTTGTTGCTCTCCTTCGCGGCCCTCCCTGAGCGAAACGTTGTTTGCATCCTATCACGAGACTCGCCTGCGTGGGCTCAACGGACGAGGAAAAAAGGGGGAAGTGCGCGATGATCGATTTGGCAGTATCTCTGCATCGGAGTGCTCACCTGAGATAAGGGACTTGCAGAGGCATGCACATGCGATTTGAAAGATGTCGGGGCTTCACGAGATCTTCCGATCAAATCGGGCGATGTGTGGAGAGGACCTATGTTCCTGGGAACCTGCTTCGGATCGCTTCCATTCGTGCCGCAGGAAATGTGAAACTCAGACGTACATGTTACGGAATTGCTTCGGCTTGCGGATCATCATTCAGGGCGTCAATTGCCTGGGCGATGGATTTGATCACTCCGCTGTAGCCCCAGGCCACTCGCAGATATAGCCCGAAGGCTACCAGAAGCACAAAAACGATCACCATCAGTCCAAATGGAATTGCAATCGGAATCATGAGCCCAAAAGACATGAGAATGACAAGGACTGCCGAAATGCAGACGATCAGTGCGGTCAAACCGGCTCCGTACAAACTGAACGCAAAGGCATTTAACTGACATCGCAGTACTTCAATGCGATTTGCCAGGTCCGGTCGATCGATCTCCGTCGCGATTTGCCTTAGAAACCTCACAAACCACCGCGCCGCCGAGATCTGAAAGATTATGGCTGCTGCCAGTCCGGTCAAGATTCCCGGATTACCGAAGAAACTCAGAGCACACAGCAGCACAAGGCCGGACGATGGCTAAGGCTACGACAGACCGACGTCTCGTGCTAGAGGAGCAGGTGCATACTGCAGTCAGCCATTGATGATGACCTCGACGCATTGCACAGCGATGATGACTCCTCATTCGTGCCGTTGGATAAACTCCGACCGCATTGCCGCAAATGTTTGCCACAACTTCAGCCGCTAGGCTTCCCAGGAATACCCTTCCGCGGCATCTCGCCACTGTCGCCATGACTGCGAATCGCGACGGCGCTTCGCTGGTGACAAAATGACCTCGGGGGGGGGCTACGAGACTGGCAGCGGAGGCAAGCGAATCAGGCGAGGTTATCGACTGAGTTCCAAGTGACACCCGAAAGCTTTCGGCGAGCGCTATCACGAACTCGGTCGTTCGGCACTTCCTCTCCGCAGGCCGACGATCGTCAGGTGCTGACCGTGGAGGAGGAACCCGGTTTGATGGCGGCCGCCGACAGCGGCACCATGCGACCGGCGTCTTCGTCCCAAAGCTTCAGGACCGCACAGCCGAGACTTTCCCACAGTGTCAAACGCCCCAAGCCATGGAGCGTCGGATTGTGGTCGAGACACTCCTGGAGTCGATAGTTGGGGATCTGGCTGTCTAAATGATGAATATGGTGCAGCCCGATATTCGCAGTGATCCACTGCAAGACCCGGGGCAGGCAATAATACGAACTGCCGTGCAGGCTGGCTGCGACATATCCCCACTCGCTGCGCCGTCGCCAGTAGGTCGCTTCATAGTGATGCTGAACATAAAAGAGCCAGACACCGGCCGACGAAGCTAACGCGACAATCGGCAATTCGACCGCAAGAAACATCCATGGTCCGACCCACCAGCACATTGCGGCGATGACTGCGGCGATTCCCAGGTTCGTCCAATGTACGCTGCGACGCTCGACTTTCCACTCGCGAGGTTCCCACACGAATCGCTGCAGCACGACAAAATAGATCAGCGGGCCGATGCCGAAGAGCACGAGCGGATGACGATGGACGCGATACGCGAATTGCTGCCTGGGCGACAGTTGTGCATATTCGCGAACAGTCAGCATATGCACATCTCCGCTCCCTCGCCGGTCAAGATCGCCATTGGTCGCATGGTGGATCGCGTGATGCTTGCGCCAGCGATGGTAGGGCGTAAACGTCAGGACTCCTAGGAGCGAGCCCACGACGGAATTGGCTCGCTTCGAACGAAAGAACGACCCGTGTCCACAATCATGGGCAAGGACGAACAGCCGCAACAAAAAACCGGCCGCCAAGGGCACGAGCAGGACGGTGGCCAGGTAGGAGGATGACCGCAGACTGAACCAGACAAGCGTCCAGAGGCCGACAAAGCCGATGAGCGTCGAGCTCAACTGCCACAGGCTCTTGATCAGGCTCGCTTCACGGAATTCAGAAAGATGAAACTCCGCAGCGTCGTGAAAGAGACACGATGGATCACGCGGTTCTGCAGCATTGGTCATACGTAACGGCCCGAGAGATTCATGCTCGCCGGCCGTCTTAACCCCCGCTCTGACCGCTCGCTTGATGGTTCGATTATCACCGAAACCGGCCTGGAGACAAGCCCGCTTGAATTGCCAATCGGGCGTTTCCTGAAGTTCATGTCGCTTGGCGACCGCCGGCTGATTTTGATCGTTCGGGCTGCGACGATGACGAAAGGGAGGTATTGCCAGGGTGGACTTCAACACGGTTCTTGAGCACGCTCGCAAGCCTTCACCATACGATCAGGCTAAGCCGATTGACGATTTGTGGGACCGTTTGCTGCTGATGCACCCGGGATGCGCTTTTCGTCCACGCCGCGTTTCTTCCAGGCCACCATCCCACCGTTCCTGCGAACTAGACGGCTCCCTCCGCGAAAAAAAACTATCGGTCAACCGCGAGGAAGATCAGCTACCTTCCCCAGTTATTCCGTCGAGCCAACATTCCAGCTTTCCCCCTGGAATGGGCAATCATCCAGAGTTTGTATGTAAGCTGCTCGGCCAAACAATCCAGAGGTGCGTGATACGAGTCGCGGTGACACAAATCGGTTTTTTGACGATTGCGGTTCTTTGGGCTGGCGCGACGATGGGGCAAGACGACGCCGCAAAGAAAGACTTGGCAAAGTTCCAGGGTACGTGGTCACTGGTTTCGGGCGAAGTGAAAGGGGAGAAAATGCCGGAAGAGATCGTGAACAATGCGACGAACGTTATCGAGGGCAACAAGCACACCGTCTATGTGGGCAACGATTCCATCATCGGAACGCACGTGATGGATTCCACCAAGACTCCTAAAGAAATCGAATCGACCGATACAGCGGGACCGTTCAAGGGCCAGAAGTACCTGGGCATTTATCAATTTGAAAATGGTGTGTCCACCGTCTGCTTCGCCGCAACGGGAAAAGATCGCCCCAAGGAATTCACCACGAAGTCCGGTACGGGCGAATTCATGCACGTCTGGAAGAAAAAGTAACTTCCAAGCGTAAATTGAAACGACGATCGCCCCGCCTGGCGGCTGGCCCACGCGGGGCGACACGCTGTGCACTCTGAATCCACTGCAGGCTCGCTACGCCTAACCGACAGCCATTGCTGTTTTCAAGTCGGTGAAACAATACAATCTCGGAAGGTTTTTTATCAACTCGGTCGCACAATCCGATGAGGCCACGACGTGCAGAGCCGCCACGAAATGCAACGCTTGAAGTCTGTCGCCATCTTCTGCGTCATGATCGCAGTTATCTTCGCCGGTTGCGCGCGACAAGCTACCACCATCGAGACTCCAAGCGATGCTGCGGATGCGCGGATCGGAGTCATGACGGGTTCGATGGGCGAAACGCTGGCTCGAGCCCGATGGCCACAGGCACAAATCAAGACCTTCGACGACATCATGGACGCCATCGTTGCGCTCAAAGCGGGGCAACTGGACACCGCCATTGTCCCTTTTCCGCTAGGCTTGCAACTGGAGAAAACAAACGCCGATCTGCGACAACTAAATGAGCGACTGGACGACGAGGAAACCGCAGTCGCAGTCCGACTTGACGACGCAAGGCTCTTGAGTGACATCAATCGCTCGATCGCGGAACTCAAGGCGGACGGCACTCTTGCTGACATGCAAAAACGGTGGTTTAAGAAAGATCTGGGGCCATACGACGAGCCGGAGATTAAGGTCCCCACTGACGGCGACATACTAACGATTGGCGTCTCGGCGACGCGGGAGCCGTTTACCTTTGTCGACAAGGATGGTCGCGTTACGGGGCACGACGGTGAACTCGCACGTCGCATCGGCGCAAAACTGAACCGACCGATCCGGTTCAGTGACATGAAATTTATGGCGTTGATCCCGGCTTTGCAGTCAGGAAAAGTCGACATGATCGTCACCGGCATGGCGGCTACCGATGAGCGGCGCAAGCAAGTCGCGTTTTCCGACGCCTACTTCCAGAATGCTCAGGTGATGATCGTCTGTCGGTCGACCGGCTCGCAGCAAACCAGCGCGAACCAGTCCCCGAACAAAAAGCTTGCCAGCGTCGAGGATCTCAAGCACGGAAAAGTCGGGGTGCTCCAAGGAACCGCGCATGAGAGCTGGGTGCAAAAGAATCTTCCCGAAGCGAAAATGTTGGCCTACAAGTCGTGGGCCGATGTCAATCTAGCGTTGAAGCAGAATCGAATTGAAGCGGCGTTGTATGACACAGCGCCGCTTGAAGCGCTGATGCGGGACGACAAGACGATTGGCCGCATGAAGGAACCGCTCTTCTCCTTTGAAGTGGGTGCTGGTTTTCACAAGGAGTCCACCGATCTGCGGATCCAGTTTGATCAGTACTTGGAACAGATCAAAAAAGAAGGCATCTACGACGACATGGTTCAGCGCTGGATTACCGACTCCACAACCGAGATGCCGAAGATTGCCAATCCACGCGACAAAGGTGTCCTTACGGCGGGCGTAAGCGATGTCGGCTGGCCGTTTATCGCAGTGAAGGACAATCAACTCGCCGGCTTCGAAATCGAACTTTTGGAGCGGTTCGCCGCCCATCTCGGGCGCGAACTTCGTTTTTCCAACTATGACGGTGGCAGCTTGGTGGCAGCTTTGGTAACGCACAAAGTCGATGTGATCGTGAGTGCGATCTTTATCACACCCGAACGGCAGCAGACGATCGACTTCTCGGCCCCCTACTTTCGCATGGATACGCTGGTTGCGGGATTAAAAACCAACTTAGCCGACTATCCTGACAGCTCCGCACAAACAGAACCGCGAAAGCCTTTCCTTGAACGCGTGATCGGAAGCTTTGAATCGAACCTGATCAGGGAACGTCGTTACCTGCTTATCCTCGACGGCTTGAAGACCACAGTGATTATTTCGTTATTGTCAACGCTCTTCGGTACGCTGCTCGGTGCCTTGATCTGTTTTATGCGGATGTCGCCTCTGCCGATCCTGCAGTTACCGGCGCGACTCTACATCTCGATACTGCGTGGCACCCCCGTGCTGGTCGTGTTGATGCTGGTCTTTTACGTCGTCTTCGCATCGATCGACATCAATCCCGTGTTGGCCGCGGTGCTCGCGTTCGGAATGAACTTCGCCGCCTACATCTCTGAAGTATTTCGTACGGGCATCGAAGCGGTGGACAAAGGTCAGACCGAGGCCGGCTTAGCCATGGGATTCTCTCGCATCGGCACGTTTCGCCACGTGGTATTACCGCAAATGCTGCGCAGGATCCTGCCGATCTACAAAGGCGAGTTCATCTCCCTGGTAAAAATGACATCGATTGTTGGCTACATTGCCGTTCAAGATCTGACCAAGGCGAGCGACATCATTCGCAGTCGAACTTTCGACGCGTTCTTTCCGTTGCTGTTCGTCGCGTTCCTTTACTTCGTCATCTCGTGGTTCTTCCTCAGCTTGCTCGACTATGTCGAGTTTCGGATCGATCCGAAACGGCGGCGAAACGCGCAACGGCGACTACAACAGCGCGCTGCCGGCCCGGTGACTCACGCGGCCGGGGAGGTGCGGTCATGATCCGAATCGAGCGGCTTTCGAAACATTACGGTAGCTTGAAAGTCTTAGACGACATCAGCACCGAGATTCATCGTGGCGAAGTGATCTCGATCATCGGCCCGTCCGGCACCGGCAAGAGCACCTTCCTGCGCTGCTTGAACCTGCTGGAGCATCCGACCAGCGGCTCCATCTGGATCGATGGCGTGAATCTACTCGACAAAAACACCGACGTTCCCAAGCTGCGACAAAAGATGAACATGGTCTTTCAGTCGTTCAACCTGTTCGCTCACTTGTCGGTGATGGAGAATCTGACGCTGGGACCGATCAAGCTGCGAGGCATCGCCCGGACGGATGCAGAAAGAAAGGCAATCGATCTGCTCCGATTGGTAGGATTAGCAGAGAAAGTCGATAGTTTTCCCGATGAACTCTCGGGCGGACAAAAACAGCGAGTAGCGATTGCGCGTTGTCTGGCCATGGAGCCGGAGGTGATTTTGTTCGATGAGCCGACGTCGGCGCTCGATCCCACCATGGTGGGCGAAGTGCTGCCGGTCATTCGACGCTTAGCTCGAGAGGGGATGACGATGGCGATCGTCACTCATGAGATGGATTTTGCGCGAGACGTAGCGAACCGCGTTTTCTACATGGATGAAGGCGGGATCTATGAGCAGGGTCCGCCGGACCAGGTTTTCGAGCATCCCGAGCGGGAGAAAACTCGCTCGTTCATCAAGCGGATCCGCTGCTACAACCATCGGATCACGTCCCCCGATTACGATCTCTACGCACTGAACGCCGAAGTAGCCGCTTTTTGCGAAAAACATGTCGTGCCTCGGCAAGTTCGGGACAACGTGGTGCTGGCAATCGAGGAGATGCTGCAATTGTATCACCCCGTGCTGCAGTCGACGCCGCTCGACTTGTCGATTGGATACTCCGAAAAGACGCAGGATTTGGATTTAACTTGGGAATCGGTCGGGGAGCCCTCGAATCCGCTTGAGAACGAACAATTGCCCGACTCATTCGGACTGAACATCATCCACGGCCTAACCGAAAGCGTGAACTATCAGCGAAATGCCGACCGCAATCGGGTCAGCATGCGGATGCGAAAGCTGTAAGACACGGGCGGTCGAGAAACAGATCGCAAAGCAGATGACGCTCGCACACGCGCGATTGCCAGGCTATCGTGGCAACGACGATCTGATCGTCGGGCCCTTTTCCGGCAGTCTCCATGTAAAGCGCATGCGGACACAGATCAACATCGGCACTCCAGCGAACTTCGCCACCGGAGGCATGAGAACGACCATCCGAAAGGAGGATCCCACCATCGCCGAACTACTCAAGCCCGTGGGATATATGACGGGCCAGTTTGGGAAAAACCATTTGGGCGACAAAGACGAATTCCTGCCCACCAATCATGGCTTCGATGAATTCTTCGGCAACCTCTACCACTTGAATGCGGAAGAGGAACCGGAGAATGCGGATTACCCTAAGTCGCCCGAGTTTCGCAAGAAGTTCGGCCCTCGCGGAGTGATTCGATCTTTTGCGAATGGCCGCATTGAAGACACTGGTCCGCTCGACCAAAAACGGATGGAGACGATTGACGAAGAGGTCTTGGCAGTTACCAAAGACTTTTTGCAACGAGCGAAAAGTTCGGGCAAGCCATTCTTTTGTTGGTTCAACACCACGCGAATGCATAATTTCACTCACGTGAAGAAAGAGCATCTCGGAAAACCAAACTTGGTTTCTATGCCGACGGCATGGTGGAGCACGACGCGCTGGTTGGTGACCTGTTGAATCATCTCGACACATTGAAACTTGCCGAGAACACGATCGTGCTGTACCTGACCGACAACGGCCCGATGGTATGCCTTTTCCCGGATTCAGGCACCACGCCGTTTCGCGGCGAAAAGAACACCCATTGGGAAGGCGGCTGGCGCACGCCAGCGCTCATACGCTGGCCCGGCAAGGTGAAACCGGGAGCCCGTTTCACGGGCATCGTTGCAGGAGAAGATTGGATGCCAACGCTGCTGGCCGCCGCGGGCGTCGATGATATTAAGACCAAGCTGTTGAAAGGACACGACGCTGGCGAAACCACCTACAAGGTCCATTTATGGTTACGATCAGACCGACTACCTCACGGGCAAGGTCGACAAAAGTCTGCGCCGCGAGTTTTTCTATTTCAGCGACGATGGCGATCTGCTGGCCATGCGTTACGAGCGGTTGAAAGTGCACTTCATGATTCAGGAAGCGACCGGGATCGACGTCTGGCGCCGGCCATTCACGACATGACGCGCCCCGATCTTCTTTGATTTGGAGGTGGATCCGGGCGAGCGAGCTCAAGAGGGAATGGGCTACAATGAGTGGTGGTATCGACACTCGTTCCTGGCGATCCCGATTCAGCAAATCGTCGGCAAGATGCTGATGAGCTTCAAGGCATTTCCACCGCGTCAGACACCAGCCTCGTTCACGATTGATCACGCAATGGAGGCGCTACGTCGAGGAAACGGAGCTTCCGGCGGTCGGTAATGGCGAATTGGCTGCGCAATCAAGGAACACGGGCGCACGATAGCCACCATCGAGCTATACCACAACCTGCGTTCCGCGCATGATCGCAATCCCAGTCTGCGGCCTAACGCCGGCGGGAACGGGGCCGCGGCGAACGACTAAACATTGATACCCGCGTGGCCCGCGGCGCCGTGTGCAAACCTTTGTTATCCCGCAACATGCGGACAACGAGAGTTTGTTCCGATGGCAGAACCGCGGCGCAAGTTCGTCAACCCTTTGACAGTGTTTTGGTGACGAGCTTTAGTTTATATGAGGGGCCTACCAGTGAGAACGTAAATGGTGAGACAAAACACCCACACCGCAATCGCAATTGTGTAGACGGAGCATAGGACTGCAGCAGATACAGCAAGCCGACGAGCCCAGCCGTTGGAGCCTTTCGTTTTCTTCAGGGCGGCAATTGTGACGAACGGAGCGAATGGGATCGCCCAGAAAGACGCGATGCTGAAAACCGCGAGGGTTTTAGCACCTAAGCTTTGAGGGACTACTAATGAGTTTGAGTTCATGATGGTGACATTGTTTTACGGATTAAGAACATTTGCTGTCATCAGCCTACCTGTGACGCGGGTCGAGAGAAAGCTCTTGATGTGGTTGCCCATCTCGATTTGCGGGATAACTAGGTAATTCTGCCGCCGGGTAGCGGCCGTCGTCATTCGTTACGATGGCAACTCCGGCTGCGTAACGCTCCATCGAAACAGCCAGGGGAGTCGGCAGACACGGGGCGTCCGAACTGGCGACCCGGGGCGACGTTGCGCGAGACGTAACAACGATTTACAGAAGCGGAGGGCACGGGACTTGAACCCGAAACCCCTTGCGAGGCACCACATTTCCAGTGTG
>JBJOLO010000191.1:0-4712 GCA_046045565.1 Planctomycetota bacterium
CACACTGCTTCGTCCGACATGCGCAATTGCAGGAACCGCTAGATACCATCTGTATGCCATGGCGCAAAAAGCGTGCCGAACAGTATTGAGACACACACGTTTGACCGTGTTGGAATTGGGGAAGCCGAGGCCGTTGGCGGCTCAAATGTGTGTGTCTTGGAATTGGGGCGGCTTGGAGTTTGCGGGGCGAGGGGCTTTTCGTTGCCGGGTCAACGATCTCGCATCGGTTACTGCGTCCGGTTTCTTGGGGGCATTGGAGCGACTTCGCATGGTCGATTTGTTGTATTATGTGGGCATGAATACATCCCAGGAAAAAGCCCGGTTTGGTTCTGCCCTCTCCACCGCGAAAGATTCGCCCGACGCGTTTCGCATGGCGATTGCCAAGGCTCGTGAAGCGCTGTTCTCCAAAAGGGGCGAAGACGAGGAGGGTGTTGAAAAGCCGTCCCTCGCGATGATCTTCTGTTCGCCTCACCACGCCGAGTTTCTCGACAACATGGCCTCCTTCCTGCCCGAATGGCTGGGCACCGAGACGGTGATCGGATGCACGGGCGAGTCGATTCTGGGACGAGGCACGGAGATCGAATTCGAGCCCGCGGTATCGGTCTGGCTAGCGCGTTTTCCGTCCTCCATTCAAATCGATACCGTCCGCTTGTCCTTCAACCAAACAGCCGATGGTGGCGTGATTGAAGGGTGGCCGGAGGACTATTCGGCGTCATGGCCGGACGGCAGCGTCATGACACTGCTCGGGGATCCTTACACATTTCCCGCCGATCTGCTCTTGGAACAGATGAACGAAGATCGGCCTGGAGTCCGCGTGATTGGTGGAATGGCAAGCGCTTCTTCCCCTGGCGGCAATCGTCTGATCTGTGGCGGCAAGGTTTATCGCAACGGTGCCGTATTCGCCATGCTTCGCGGCCCGGTGCGGATGCGCACGGTCGTCTCCCAAGGCTGCCGGCCGATCGGCAAGCCGTTTGTGGTGACCAAATCCGAACGCAACGTGATTCATGCACTCGGCGGCAAGCCGGCGCTCTTACAGCTCAAAGAGATCTTCGACTCCCTGCCCACTCGCGAACAGCATCTCGTCCAAAACGCATTGCATCTCGGACGAGTAGTCAGCGAGTATCAGGATCATTTTGAACCGGGCGATTTCCTGATCCGCAACGTGATGGGGTGGGATCCCAAAGACGGCTCGATCGCCATCGGCGACTTCGTACGGGTTGGCCAGACCGTTCAATTCCACATTCGCGATGCTGAGATCGCGAGCGTTGACCTGAGGGAACGATTGCAGGCAGCCCGCTCTGCGATCCAAAGCAATCAATGGGGTGCGCTGATGTTCACCTGCAATGGGCGCGGCACGCACTTGTTCCAACGTCCGAACCATGATGCCAACTGCCTGGAGAGTACGTTTGCCGACACTCCCGTCGCCGGCTTTTTCGCCGCCGGTGAAATCGGACCGGTTGGCAAACAGAACTTCATGCACGGCTTCACCGCAAGCATCGCGATCTTCGAACCGTAAAAATCGATTGCATGACATGAACCGCGTTTTGCTCAGTTTGATGCTCATTGTTCCCTTGAGCGCAATGGCTTATGCACCTCGTGCCATGTGCGACGATTCGGCCGCAAACCATCCACAAAGCAACGACGATCGAAAAAAGATCGAGCAAAAACAGTTGCTGGTATTGCAGTCGTTCGTTGGCGCGTGGAAAGGCGTGGGGCAGGTTCGTCGCGGATCGCGCGACGGCGCGTGGTCGGAGCAAGGCGAGTGGGCTTGGAAATTCACACCGCAAGGCGTCAGCCTGAACTGGACAGCGACCTCGGGCCGTTTTTTTGAATCGGGTGTGATGCGTGCCGTAGCCGATCGGGAATTTGAATGGACCGCGAAACCGGTTGCGAAGCAGGGCACCAACGATGGTGACGCCAATGCGCAAGACTCGATTGTTTACCGCGGCCGCTTGTCAGACGAAGGGCAACTGACGCTGAGCAGTCAGACGGTGCCCGACGGATTGCCCGATCGAGTCACCATCCGCTCTGTAGCCGGTGGTGATCGGCTTGTGGTGCTCTACGAACGCCGGCAGGGCGACTCCGATCGCTACTCGCGGCTTGGCGAGTGGGGAGGAACTCGAATTGGCAGCGGCTTCGGCCAGGGTGGCGGGGGCCCCGAGTGTGTGGTCACCGGCGGCTATGGATCGATGAAAATCGTGCACGACGGCGAAACCTACTACCTCTGCTGCTCAGGTTGCCGCGAAGTCTTTCTCGAAAACCCCAAACAGGTTCTAGCGGACTATCGCGCAAAGAAAGCACTCGAGAAACAAAAACGCTCTCAGAAAAATTAGCGAAGTAAACTAGCGCTGAAAAAGGAGCGAGTTCGGCCCCGGCAGGTCAATCCAACGCATTCTTCCCAATGCATTTTCGCTGAGAACGGCCGAATCAACCGTAGGTTCAACGTATTGCTTCCGGCAGCACTTCCAGCACGGAATACGGGTGTAGCGCAAGAATGTAGACGGCCCCGCTCTTCGCCTCACATACGCCAAGGATCACATATTTCGTCAGCAACGAGCCATCCGATTGCTTGGCAAAGCCTCCATGGAACGGCAACGGCTTTCCCTCTTTATCTTCAAACTCCGTGAAGTCCGGATTGGTAACGCGTACGACACCGTGATCTTTTGGAGCGTTATCGCCGGCGCGGTAACTCACGAGGTGCAACAGCGAACCGAAGCCATCGACGTTCTCCGTGACCGCCACCCAGACCGTTCCGGTCGGCCCTACGCACATGGCTCGACAGTCGGTCGCTTTCGCACCGGGAATCAATTCGCCATGACACTTTCCTTTCAGGACAGGTCCGGTATCGGTCAAGTCGTAACTGTAGAGGAGGTTGGTGCTCATCGGCTGCGAGTACAGCGTCTTGCCGTCGGGCGAACGATCCCAATTAATCGGATGACCACGTTCGGGATCGGCTAAATGCGACTCCGCTGTCGGCGGCTTGCCATCGATCGTTTGATCGAGCAGATCCAATTCATCCTGGTCCGGATCGTATCGAGCGATTTTTCCACCGAGCACCGGGTGGTACGCGCGTCCGCGATAATCAACGCAGATGAACCCGTAGATGTGGCGTGTGTCGATCAGCTCTTTGTATTTTCCGGTTTTGAGGTCGAGCTTCAAAAAGACGGAGTTCTCACCGGGCCCGGGGCGACCATCGGAGCAGGTGGAGATATACGCGACGCCTCGCGACTCGTCGGGAGTGATACTATTAATCCCCTGATGCGGCACAGGGATCGGAAACACGGTCGTCTTGTCGTTTGCGGGATCGAAGACCATCGGGTAACCACCGGGATAGTCTTCCCGTTTCTCTTTGTCGGTCGGGTAACCCTGCTTGGTACCGAAGTAGATTTTGCCGCTGACCCCCGTGTTGTTGCGCGTATGAATCTTCGACTGAGAGCCAAAGCCCTTTAGGTCGGTGCCGATCGCTTGATGAGCATCAACGGCAATACGCATTTTCTTCTCGACGGTATTGAACTCCACCAACCAGGAGTTCACCGCGTTGGCATGCGTACCAATGTAGAGGCAACGATTGTGGCCCTCGATGATGGCAAAGTAACCCTCCCCTTCGGTCGCAGTATGCTTGGGGATCACGTAGGCTTTGGAGTCGATCCGCTTTTTTGTTGCTGCAACCGACTCGCTGGCACGAACCGAAACCCTTGGGGCAGGGAAGACAGCGAGCATGGCTGAGAAAGCCACGACGCAGAAGTAGGCGAAAACGCTTGAGCCACTTAATGCACGATAAGGAGCAGATAAACGCATGACAGCCTCTCCGCGAGCCAGTTGCGATCTCGACGCCAGTCGAGAGTTTCCGCAACCGCCATGGAGCCGTCAAGCTGCTTTGCGTTTCGACACGCGCAAGGCTCTATTCAACGGCAACATTAGCTAGTCGGTCGACACGCCGATCTTTGGAGCCGAAGACCGACCTGCCGCCGAGGCGCGACGCGAAGCCTCTTTCTTCGATTTCTGGTCGTCATCCTTGAGTCTGGATTCTGCCCGAACCTTTCCCAATCCTTCAGGCAGCTTCGACACAGCCTGCTGATACCAGTGCCGAGCCCGCTCGCGCGCTCCTTCTTTTTCCAGCTCATTGCCAACCGACTCACCCAGTTCCCACCAGGCGTCGCCAAGCTGCAACTGTTCACTGGCCTCGCCGGGCCCCGATTGATCGCGTTCGGCCAACATGCGCAGATTGGCGTCATTCCCTCGCAGTAGATGAGGAATACCGTTGGCGTAGTTATTCTTCACCAAACATAGATAGCGGCCCACGATCGCGTTGGCGATTGGGCTATTGGGGTCGCGAAGCAAGGTCGATGCGGAATCAACGATCTTGCGATGCGCCTTTTTCACGGCTTCGAGTCGGTCGATGCGTTCATTGATGTCGACAACTTTCTGCTGATCATTGGCTCGGCGCGCGGCGGCAATGGCGAGGCGAAATGCAGATGACGCGGTTTGAAAATCGTCGACTTCGAGCGTTTCGTTTCCCAGTGACAACGCTGCATCGCCCAACGGGCTGAGGGCACCGCGATCATCGCCTACATTGCGAGCCGTCGTCTCCAGTGCCTTCATTCGAACGCCGTTGTCTTTGAGTTCGAAGTGTTGCTTCATCTTTTTCAGCGCATCCACGCAAGTGGCCACGTCGCCTGATTCCGCGGCGAGATCTTTGGCACGAGTCAAGA
>JBJOLO010000193.1:0-3743 GCA_046045565.1 Planctomycetota bacterium
AGCCGGGCGGCTTGGCGAAGCCGTCGCTCGGCATCCGATCGGTTGCCTGGTTTCTTGCCGTTCTTCTTGTCTGTCTTCTTCGACACGTCGGGACTCCTCTGAAACTCAGGCATTCAAACAGGTTCGCTCGGCCGTCGAGGATTCACCTCAATCGCACCGCGACCCTACGAGTTTCCTCGTTTTACCACGCGGTGGTTTTCCATTCGAATCGCCACCGTCTGATGAACTATACCCACGCGTCATGACAAATGTGGGTCAAACTAAAATCGCGGCTCAAAAAATCACACCCAACAATACCGATGAGAGGAGTGGGGGTTCCAGACAAACGCGGAAAGGGGTGCGTCGGAACCCGATCGCGTTTTCCAGCTGCGCAATCGTTTTTTCGATGCGTGACCCACTGTTGTCAAAACGGCAAAGTACCGTTGCGTCCCAAGTGTTCGGCTTCGTCAGTCGGTCCACATTTATTTCATCAGGAAAGGGTACGATGGGTTGTTTCGATTACGATCTGGGATGCAAGAATCGCGTGAGCAAACATTGCGCGGCCAAAGATAAATTCGCCTCGAATCGCGGCCTTAGCAGAGAGTTGGCCGCGAAGGCAGGGCAGCGATGCTCGAGTCGTTTACGTGTCAGTGTCGCTGAACGACATATCACAAGCGGGAGAAGGTCGGTGTCAGAAGGTTTGCTTCCTTACGGCGTGCAAGATTTGGATTCGAATGTGGTGATGCACTCGGATGATCCCGATCAGGTTCAATGTTTTGTGCGGGGGTGTTCGCATTTTGTTCGACGGCCGACTCGACATCGAAGCGGCACACCGTGCCCGGACCATGGGATTTATTGTCACCATTCAAATAACCGCTCGACGTACAGCTATGTCGATGTCACGCGCAACATCATTGCGTCGCCAGAAATGTTTGCGAAATGGGTGGTCGGCCATCCGTTCAAGTACGAGAGTGACCGATTCGGCGTGGAAAACTCTGAGGACGCGCTCAGTTGGAACGTGTTTCGATCGTTGCAGGAAGCAGGGAAGCTGGCGGAGGTGGCTCGGTGGTTCACGGGCATGGAGCACACCGGGCAGCCTCGGCTGTACCTGTGGGGGCTGCGAGTCGACGACGATTCCTATGAACCGTGGGATCTGCTGATCGCCGCCCGGGAGCGTTTCGAAGGCCGTTTGCCTGTGAACAGACCGCAGACGGAGCCGGATATCGCCTTGCACTTGCCGGGCAAATATCTCGTGTTGATCGAAGCCAAGTTCACGAGCCCCAATTCAACCTACCGACGAGGCCCGAGAAAGGACGCGCAGTCGCTGACGCTTGACGAGTTGCTCGATATTTATCGGGACCCTACGTTGCGGATTCTTGATCAGGCCAAAGCGCGTCGCGTCGAGGAGATTCACTACCAGTTTTGGCGGAACATGGTGTTTGCCGAATGGATGGCGTTGCGTGAAAGCACGCAGACGGTGGCCGGTCACGTCAGCCTGGTACGACAAGCGGGGGTAACGGATGACGCCCGGGTTTTCAGCGCATTGCTCGCGGATGGATGCTCGAGCCACTTCCGACAGGTGACATGGGAAAGGATCGCGGCAAGGGTTGCGTACGACGTGCCGCGGCTGCAAAAGTATCTTGAGCAGAAGACCTGTTATCTTGGGAAGGCGTTTGATTATGGGAAGGGATAATGCGACACAGAGAGGTGGTCGTGATACCAGTTCGAGCGTGACAGGGGAACGGGAACCTCGTTGAGAACGGCGGCCGGCTACAAGGAAAAAGGTAATGACGATCTCAAAGCAAGGAATACCGATTACCAATTTAGATGAGTGGCACGATAAGGCTCCTCCCAAGAATGAAGTTCAGTGGAAGCCGGGACGAAGTGCGCTGGAACTGGCAAAAGCATGGATCGCGTGCAGCCCACGCTTACCCGACGACGTGCTGCGGGCTTTTCAAAAGAATAAAATGTTTGGAACGATCGGGAGTTGGCATGCGGAACCGGAGGTTCGGCTTCCCTTCGATCAATCCGGCCGAGAACCACGCAACAGTGATTTGGTCGTGGAAGCGCATGATGAGCACGGTCCGTTCCTGACCGCGATTGAAGCAAAAGCCGACGAACCATTCGGAGAAAATTCCGCGCAAAAACTTGCGGATGCACTTGATCGATTGCTTACCAAACCGCGATCGAAGGAGTTTCGTCGCCTGGAGCAACTGTGCACGGCGATTCTCGGCCCGAAAATGCAACGCGATGTTCCGCTGAAAGACATCCGCTACCAATTACTGACCGCGACTGCCGGCGCGATTTGCGAGGCTTCCCGTCGCGGGATCGATCGCGCTGTTCTGTTGATTCAGGAATTCGTGTCCGATCAGACCCGGGACAGTAGGCATCTTGCGAATCAAATGGACTTGGATCTTTTTGTCAGTCGCATTTCGCACGGCACGTACACCTCCGTTCCGTGCGGCGAAATCATCGGCCCCATTGCTCTGCCCGGGGAGCCGCTTTTTTCGAACGCGATCCGCTTCTTCATCGGCAAGGTCTCGCGAAACATTCGCGGGAGCTAAAACGGAGTATTTCCGCAGCGTGTGCCGAGTCGTAAGGTCCCTGCGCGTCGCCGAGGTTCTCGGTGGTGGAGACGGAGAAAGGTTTTACCACGAAGAGCACAGAGAGCACGAAGGTAAGATTGAGTGTTTGCATACACGAAGGGACTGCATCGATTGGTGCAGTTGGGTTACAAAACCGTGCTGGTCCTGAGCGGCGGAACGCGTCGCGAAGATTTGCAACGCTACGCCTACTCTGCGGATCTCGTTATCGAATCCCTGGGGACAACGACCGCCAGGAGTCTTGCTGCGGAATTGGCCGCCTTGCGATCGGATCCGATCATCCGCAACCCCGGCCCACTCAACTCGGGCGCAACCGTCACCTGATCTATCGCCCCGCACCCGATTCGCCACCACGGCGGCCAGCCTGTTTTCAGGAAGTCGCGCGGAAGCGTCTCGCCACGAAGAGCTCGAAGTTGGAACCATGCCGCTTTCGTCCTCTTTGCCTTCGTGCTCGTCGTGCCATTCTTGATCAACGTCGCTCGGCTGAAACGAAAAAGTCGAGACGCGTGGCCTCGGCCTGATTCGTTCACACCACGGCGCATCGGGCTTGTAGGCCATGGTTTTAGGTCGAGCAAACTGAACCACTTTCCAATCGCTCGCGACGTCTTGAAAAAAAGCCTTGATGCTCTTGCAGGCAGTGTTTCACGATCTCGACGACGCGTGTCGCGTTGAGCGCGTCTGCTTGTTGTCGGTGTCATCGATGCAACGAAAAGCCAATCCGGCAGTCGTGCGAGGAACGGCAACTCGATTGTGAACGATGTTGCTTCGTCAACGAGACTCCGTCGCCGTCCAGGTCGACGACGGGTCTGTCGGGCGGTGGAATCAGCCCACCTTGTTGCTCGGCGCACAGTTACATCAAGTTTAACGAAGATTCCGCCGATGACGAGTTTGCGGATTGCGCAATCCGTTAGGTTGGCTGCCTTTGGCGCAAGCTAGTTCGACCAGGGCGGGGGCGGAAACGCGGCAGGTCACGGAGGATGGGTAGTATGGCTGCGAATGCACGGCGACTCGCCGCCCTATCGCGGTTATGCTTGCTGACGCTCCTTTGCGTGTCGGGCTGCACCGGGGTGCACGAATACGTTCACAACGGATTCAAGGTTGGCCCTGACTACAAGCGGCCTGCGGTGCCAGTGGCCGACGAGTGGATCGATTCGCAAAATC
>JBJOLO010000252.1:0-6548 GCA_046045565.1 Planctomycetota bacterium
CGGATGCGAAGGGAAAGCGTGTCGGCAGCGGGCAAGCGAACGCGACGGGTGCGATCGAAAAGGGCGGGAGAGAACGTGGGCGAGGCAAGGCGGGCTTCTCATGGTGGTATCGGTTGCAATGAGGACAACCTTGAAGGTTTCTCGCGGGCTTGTTGTTGAAGGCTTGGCGAGTTCCAAGTTTCTCCTGCGACCTTCTTGATTCCTGTCTGTCGAACTTCTACCGTGACCGCTTACAAGAATGTGGCCGGCCTGCGATGCACGACGAATCGGGCGGTGTAGTTCGATGGCGGTGGCTGTCCTTTGCGGAATGGTAAGAGGAGGGTTGAGTGATGCAACTTTCACGGCGAACATTTGGAGCGGTTTCAGCAGGAGTCTTTGCGCATACGATCCTGGCGACGGGCCGTGTCAAAGCGGCGCCGAGCGAGCGGGTGAATTTGTGCGTCGTGGGCGTGCGCGGACGCGGCAACAGCCTTGCGCAAAACTTTGCAAAACTCCCGAACGCACAGATCACGCATCTTTGCGATGTGAATGAATCGCTGCTCGGTCCGTTTGCCAAGACGATCGCCGATATCCAGCAGGTCGCGCCCAAACCGGTGCAAGATCTGCGACGCGTGCTCGAAGACAAATCGGTGGACGCGATTGTCGTCGCGACGCCCGATCATTGGCACGCGCTGGCAACCATCTGGGGATGTCAGGCAGGCAAGCACGTGTACGTGGAGAAGCCGGTCTCGAATAACATCTTTGAGGGCAAGCAGATGGTCGCCGCGGCGCGTCGGCACAAACGCGTCGTGCAAGTCGGAACTCAAAGTCGCAGCGTGCCCCATTATCGCGAGGCGATCGACTATATCCGCGAAGGCAAGCTGGGCCGAGTGCATATGGCCAAGGCCTGGAACAGCCAACTGCGACGTCGCGTCCCCGCGGTAGACGATAGCCCGGTGCCGAATGGACTCGATTGGAACATCTGGCAGGGTCCCGCAGCGGAACGGCCATTCAATGCCAACCGTTACACCTACGGTTGGCGCTGGCTGTGGGACTATGGCACGGGCGACATGGGGAACGATGGCGTGCATGATCTTGATATCGCACGCTGGGGGTTGGGTGTTGATCTGCCGACCGCAGTGCAGTGCACAGGCTCCAAGCTCGAATTCACCGGCGACATTCAAGAGACGCCGGATACCCAAATCGCGACGTTCACCTTTCCCGAGTCGAATGCGGTGCTGGTTTATGAGCAGCGGCTGTGGTCGCCCTATTTTCAGGAAGGGCATGAGAACGGCGTCGCGTTCTACGGAACGGAAGGTTACATGGTCATCGGCCGACGAGGCTGGAAGGTCGTCGAAAAACGCAACAAGGTGTTGGTTGACAAGCAGGTGGAGTTTTCCGACATGCCGCATCTGGAGAATTTTCTGGATGGCATCAAGACCGGAGCAGCGCTGAACTGCGAAGTGGAAGAAGGATACCGATCGACGTTGCTGGCGCACCTGGGCAACCTCGCTTTTCGAGTCGGGCGGCCGCTGAAGTTCGATCGCGAAACGCACACGATCACGGGTGATGCGGAGGCAAACGCGCTCATCAAACGTTTGGGGCGAAAAGAATTTCAGATACCGGAACAGATTTAAGCCGTGCTGCAACTTTGCAAAAGGGGAAGAAGCATGCGATGGAATCGCAATGGGGTTACGCCGAGCTTGTGGTCGGGTCAATGGAGCGCCCGCGCAGCCTTGGTGATCGTCGCCGTCATGATGTTCGTGGCGAGCACGGTTCGTCCTGCGGAGGGAGGTTCGGGATATTTCTCGGTGGAGTACCCACCTTCGGAAAAGTCGGGCGAGTTGTCGCTCGGTGTGACCTATACGGTTTGGATTCCCGACGGGGTGACGACACTTCGTGGCGTGATCGTGCATCAGCACGGTTGCGGGACCGGAGCGTGCAAAGGCGGCGAGACGGCTGCCTACGATTTGCATTGGCAGGCGTTAGCCCGCAAGTGGAACTGCGCGCTGCTGGGACCTTCCTATCAGCAGGACGATAAGCAGAACTGCCGTTTGTGGTGCGACCCTCGCAACGGTTCGGAAAAAGCGTTCCTGCGTGCGCTCACGGAACTCGGCGAGCAAGCTGGACACCCTGAACTTGCGAAAGTGCCGTGGTGCCTGTGGGGACACTCGGGTGGCGCTTTCTGGTCGAGCCTGATGCAGACGCTGCATCCCAATCGCATCGTGGCGATCTGGTTTCGATCGGGGACGGCATTTTCCACGTGGGAAAAAGGCGAGATCCCCAAGCCGGAAATTCCCGAGGCAGCCTACGGCATCCCGATGATCTGCAATCCGGGGCTGAAGGAGCGGGACGACGAGCGGTTCAAAGGAGCGTGGACCGGATCGATGGCCATGTTTCAAGCGTACCGGGCGAAGGGTGCGCCGATCGGTTTCGCCCCTGATCCTCGCACGTCGCACGAGTGTGGTGATTCGCGCTATCTGGCCATTCCGTTCTTTGATGCCTGCATGGCATTGCGACTGCCCGACGCAGTTCATCCTGCGGGAGCACTCAAGCCCGTGGATCCGCGGCAAGGCTGGCTGGCAGCGGTGCTGAGCGAATCGGCGGTGCCTGCCGCATCGTACGCGGGCGATGCGGCCGAAGCGATGTGGTTGCCGGATGAGCGGGTTGCCAAAGCCTGGAGTGAGTACGTAAAGACGGGTGCTGTAAGCGACTCCACACCACCCACGAAGCCGCATGGTGTTGCCGCGAAGATGCTGAAAGATGAAGAAGCGATCGAATTGCGATGGAACGCGGAGGCCGATTTCGAAAGCGGGCTGCAGCGCTTCATCATCCTGCGCGACGGTCAGGAGTTAGCCACAGCCCCGAAACAACCAATCGGACGTTTCGGCCGAGCCCTGTTTCAAACGATGTCCTATCACGACACCCCCGAGAAGCCGCTTCCCGAAATGCGATTCGTCGATGCGACAGCCAAAGCGGGGGAGAAACACACCTACCAAGTGATTGCCGTGAACAGCGTCGGATCGAAATCCGAGCCTTCAACGCCGGTGAGTGCACCGTAAGTGGCGGTTCGAATTTTAACCACGAAGGATACGAAGAGCACGAAGGGAAGAGAAGAATAGGGACGAGAGTTTTTTTGAATTGGGTTGAAGCAGGTTGGGAATCCAGGGTGGCTTGGGGTGCAGGATGGGGCCGATTGATGTGCGAATTAAACAGGTATCAAGTTGACGGGAACCATCGATCGCCCTTTTTCTCATTTCAGTATTCCATTCTGCTTCTTCCTTCGCGCTCTTCGTGTCTTTCGGTGTTGATCCCTCTTCTCTTCGTGGGCCAGGCAGCGTGAGAGCGGTTTCGTCGGATACATCCGAACGGCTAGGGGCAACTTGTAGCTACTTGCGCGTGCGGGCGAGTTCTTCTTCGAGTTCAGCAAGTGTGAATCGGACGCTGACGATGTAGGGTTGCTCGCCGCTCGTCCAGTGGCCGTAGGTGGTGGTGACGATGGTGCCGTCGGGCAGGAGTTCTACGGCCGGGTAGGCGCAGTCGCCGCCTTTCGTGTTGTTCATGATGCGCACGCGATAGCGCCCCTCGCCGCCTTTCGCGATATCGTCGTACGAACCGACCCAGCCGACCCAGTCGCCTTTGGTTTCACTGACGCGCGTGGTGTCGCGAAAACTGATAAACAGTCGGCCCTGTTGATCGTACTTGGCGGTGTGCCGGTCGCCCGTTAATGCGGCTGGCAGTTCCCTGGGGTCCGACCACGAGAGTCCTTCGTCGTTGGAGAAGATGACGAACGAGTTGCGCTGGCGACGGTTTTCGCGGAGCAGCAGGGCGATTTGTTTTCCGTCCGGCGATCGCACGACTCCGGGTTCGCACAGGTCGACATCCGGTCGCATGGCGATCGGAGTGGGAATGCTCCAGGTCAATCCGCCGTCTTTCGACAGCGTGGAGTAAACCCAGAATCGCCAGGGCTTGGCCGGTGCACCGCGGATGAATCGACCATCGTCGTGAAAGAAGGCCATGTAATGTCCGGGCTTCTGCACGGGCAGAACGCTGCCCATGGCGACGATCCCTCCGAAGTCGCCGATCGGTTTCAGTTCGCTCCAGTGTTCGCCATCATCCTCCGAGACCGCCATGCGGATCGGATACAAACCGCTGAAGACGATCAGACGCTTGCGGCCTTCTGCATCAACCACGCGATGGATCGTCGGTACCTCCTGCGAGGTGGCCCACGAGGCGGGTGTCGGCAGGCGATCACTCCACGTTTTCCCCGCGTCGGTGCTGCGCTTGTACACAATCGCGCCGCGACCGTGGCCCTTGGGATAGACGATCAGCAGCGTGCTATTGTCCTCCAGCAATACCGTGGTCGGATGGCCAAGATACTGCCCCGCTTCGCGATCGACGATCACCTGCCGCTGCGGTTGCCCGCTGATATCCACGATCGGAATGGTGTAGCCCGGCGATTGCTTTTCCGTTTCCTCGGCCCGCCCCGCCATCGCGTTAAGGGAACACAGCAGGCAGCTGATCAACAAACAACGGGCAGACTTCTGCAGTGTGAACATCAGGGGTTTTCCTGGAAAGTGCCAGCTTTATTCCCACCAATTTGACGGTCGATGACTACGCAAGCGAACTCCCGTCGTGAATCGAGCCGATGAAATACGGTACAACATGGTAGGTCGCTTGGAAAGCAATCCCTGGCAGGGCGAAGCGGCCTTAAGCACAATAGCAAAAACGGCAACTCGTTGGTGGCTGGGCACTCGCAACATGAAGAAACGCATTATTGTCGGGTTAAGCGGATCATCGGGAGTGATCTACGGAATCCGCACGCTGTTGCACTTGCAAGCGATGCCGGACGTCGAATCCCACCTCGTGATGTCCGAGGGTGCCGAGCTGACGATTCGCATCGAAACCGATTATGACATCGATGCCGTGAAGCAGATGGCCGATGTGGTGCATAGTCCCGACAATCTGGCGGCAACCATCTCCTCAGGTTCCTTCAAGACGGCCGGGATGATCGTGATCCCGTGCAGCGTGAAGAGTCTATCCGGCATTGTGAACTCCTATGCCGACGGTCTCTTAGCGCGGGCCGCGGACGTATGCTTGAAAGAGAAACGCAAACTGGTGCTCGTGGTTCGGGAAACGCCGCTGCACAAAGGGCACTTGGAGATGATGGTCCGAGCGGCCGATCTCGGGGCGCTTGTGCTTCCCCCCATGCCCGCGTTTTATCATCAGCCGAAAACGATCGAGGATATCATCGATCAGACGATCGGCAAAGCGTTTGACTACTTCGAGCTGGAACACGATCTCTATCGCCGCTGGGGCGGCGGCTCGTCGAAGTAAGCAGCCGCGCGATTCGCAGTTCGATGTTACCTCAGGCGAGGATCCATCAGGCGAGGATCCATCAGGCGATGATCCATCAGGCGAGGACGTCTTGGATCACTTCGCCGTGGACGTCGGTCAATCGCATATCGCGCCCCGAGTAGCGGTAGGTGAGCCGCTTATGGTCGATGCCCAGGAGATGCAGCATGGTGGCGTGCAGGTCGTGGATCGTGGTGCGATTCTCGACAGCCCGGTATCCGAATTCGTCGGTGGCCCCGTACGAAACTCCGCGACGCACGCCGCCACCTGCCATCCAAATCGTGAATCCGAACGGGTTGTGGTCTCGTCCATCGGAGCCTTGTGCGAACGGCGTACGACCGAATTCGCCGGCCCAGACGATGAGCGTACGATCGAGCAGGCTACGCTGTTTGAGGTCGCGGATCAGCGCGGCGATCGGCTGATCGACGGTTTTGCAGTTCTTGTTGTGTCCGTCGCGAAGCCCGGCGTGCTGGTCCCAGCGATCGCCGTTGCCGCCCGGGCAGGTCAGTTCAATGAATCGCACACCGCGTTCAACGAGCCGCCGTGCCAAGAGGCACTCCGTCCCGAAAATGCGCGTCTGGGGATAATCGGACTCCAAGCCATACGCCGCCTTGGTCTGCTGGCTCTCCGAGTTCAGGTCCATCAGTTCCGGGACTGTCGATTGCATGCGGTAGGCCAGTTCGTAGTTGGCGATCGCGCTTTCGACCGAATCGATCTTGCCCGCACGCTCGGCGAATTCCTTATCGATATTGCGCAGCAGCGCGAGTTTTTTCTGTTGAAGCGACGGCTTGGGTTCAAGCGGCTGCGCGTTGGCGACACCGGGGCGGTCGGGCTTGAATACCGATCCTTGGAAGGTCGCGGGCAGGAAGCCGCTGTTGAAGTTATCCAGACCGCCCGGGGGAATCAGGCCGCCGTTCAGCACCACGAAACCGGGCAGATTCTGGCACTCGCTGCCTAATCCGTACGTGAACCAGGCGCCCATGCTGGGGCGTCCCTGGAGGCCCGATCCGGTGTGAAGAAAGTAGTTCGCGTTGGTATGTTCCGAGAAGTTGCTGGTCATCGACTTGATGATCGCCAGTTCATCGACGACTTCAGCAACATGCGGAAACAGTTCGCTGACCCACTGGCCTGACTGGCCGTATTTCTGAAACTTCCACGGCGAGGCGAGGATCCCGCCGATGCTGGCGAATTGCGTCGGCTCGACGCGACCGATG
>JBJOLO010000283.1:0-6546 GCA_046045565.1 Planctomycetota bacterium
CGGTTTGCCGCGGATCCCAGCGAAGCACACTACGAGCGACTCGTCGATAAATATCTTCAGTCGGCCGAGTACGGAGAACGCATGGCCGTCTGGTGGCTGGATCTCGTGCGCTATGCCGATAGCGTTGGCTATCACGGCGATCAGCCGGTAAGCGTTTTTCCCTATCGCCATTACGTGATTGACTCGTTCAACGCGAACAAGCGATTTGACCAGTTCACCGTCGAGCAGCTTGCGGGCGATCTGTTGCCCGATCCTTCCCACGAGCAACTCGTCGCCTCCGGCTACAACCGGTTGGGAATGATGAGCGCGGAAGGAGGCGTGCAACCCAAGGAATATCTGGCCAAGTACATCGCGGAACGCGTACGCAATCTCAGCGGCACGTGGCTCGGCGTGACCATGGGCTGTTGCGAATGCCACGATCACAAGTACGATCCGTTTACTTCGCGGGATTTCTATCAGCTCGAAGCGTTCTTCGCCGATATCGAGGAGCGCGGTTTGTACTCGGGAGCTCACGAGTCGGGTGAATGGGGTCCGCGGATTGCCGTTCCGTCGCCCGAGCAGTTGACTGCACGCAAATCGCTTGAAGAACAGCGAAGCGCGTTGCGCGCCATGCTCGACACCTCCACGCCCGAGTTGGTTGCTGCGCAGCGCGAATGGGAGAAGACCCAAGCGTCCTGGTCGATCGTCGCACCGAGCTCGGTCGTAGCACAGTCGGGCACAACGCTCGAGACAAAAGACAATCAAGTGTTTCTGGCGAAAGGTGCAAATCCACCTCAGGAAACCTACACGCTGACCTTTGAGAAAATTCCTGACAACGTCACGGCCATTCGACTTGAAGTCCTGCCCGACGATAGCCTGCCTGCCAAAGGACCGGGCCGAGCTGGCAACGGCAATTTTGTGCTCACCGAGATCGTCGCGAAAATCATCCGCGATGGCGATGCAGCTGAGCGAAAGGTTTCATTGCAAAATGCGACAGCAACATACGAACAGACGGGTGCGGTGACTGGCAATCCGTACGGCAAATGGACCATCGCCTCTGCCATCGATGACGAAGCGAAAGGAAGGAACTGGGGCTGGGCGGTCATGGAGCAAGTGGGGCGTGCTCACGCTGCCGTGTTTGAGACGAAGGAAAATCTCTCGCTTGAACCTGGTTCGAAACTAAGCATCGAATTGCAGCAGAACCACGACAATCCAACGCACACCATCGGTCGATTCCGACTTGCATTCACAACCGCGCCGCGACCGGTAAAGGTGAGCGACACGTTGCCTGCCGAGTTGGCGAGCATTGCCGCCATGCCCGTCGATCAACGGACCGTCGAGCAAGAGTCGAAACTGGCAGCCCACTATCGCAGCATTGCCCCGGCGCTCGAGCCGATGCGCAAACAACTTGCGGAGCTCGAGCAGCGGCGTACGGCACTGGAACGAAGCATTCCGACGACCTTGATCACCAAGTCGGTCGCGCCGCGCACGATCCGGGTATTGCCGCGAGGCAACTGGATGAGCGAGTCGGGCGAAATATGCGAACCGGCATACCCGGAGATCCTCTCCCCGCGCTCCGCCGATGCCAATCGTCGTTTGACACGGCTTGATCTGGCTCGCTGGCTTGTCTCGCCCGACAATCCACTGACGGCCCGCACCTTCATGAACCGGCAATGGAAACTGTTCTTCGGACAAGGACTGACTCGCAAGCTCGACGATTTGGGTAGTCAAGGCGAGTGGCCGAGCCACCCCGAGCTTTTAGACTGGCTGGCCGCTGATTTCATTGACTCCGGTTGGGATGTGAAGCGCGCGCAGAAACAGATCGTGATGAGTGCCACCTACCGCCAAGCGTCGCTCGAGACAGACCGCCATCGGGAAATCGATCCGCAGAACCGCTGGCTCGCGCGGCAATCGCGGACCCGACTCGACGCCGAAATGGTCCGCGATAACGCGCTATGGGTAAGCGGCTTGCTCGTGATGAAGATTGGCGGACCGAGCGTCAAGCCCTATCAACCCGCCGGATATTGGGCTCATCTGAATTTTCCACAACGCGAGTGGGACAACGGTCGGGGCGACGAACTGTATCGCCGGGGACTCTACACGCACTGGCAAAGGCAGTATCTGCATCCGTCGCTCATGGCGTTCGACGCTCCTAGTCGTGAAGAGTGTGCTGCCGATCGTCCCCGATCAAGCACTCCGCTGCAATCGCTCGTCCTGCTGAACGATCCGACCTACGTCGAGGCAGCACGCGTTTTCGCTCAGAAATTGCTCACCGGTCCCGCGACCAATGACCAGCAGCGAATCGTACTTGCCTTCCAGCGCGCTGTATCGCGAGCGCCATCGAAACGCGAACAGGAAGTGCTGACCAACCTCCTGCAGACGCATCGCCAGGATTACGGCAAGGACCTTGACGGCGTGCGCGCCTTGCTCAGCATCGGAACCGCCCCTGTGCCCGAGGGTATCGATCAAGTCGATCTCGCTGCCTGGACCAACGTCGCTCGAGCTTTGCTGAACCTGCATGAGGCGATCACGCGCTATTAATCATGACGCGCTTTTTGTAACAAGGAATTTCACGATGAACTTGCCAACCTCGATTGCGCGTCGAACCTTTCTGCAGCGAACGGGGATCGGTCTCGGCGCGATGGCCTTAAACGACTTGTGGACCCGCGCGTCCGGTTATTCGGCCCATGCCGCTGAGGCGTGGCGGGGCGTGATCAGTCAGCCTCATCATCCGCCCAAAGCCAAACGCATCATCTGGCTGTATATGGCCGGTGGAATGAGTCACCTCGACACGTTCGACTTCAAACAGAAACTGGTCGACATGAATGGCCAGCCGATGCCCGAATCGATCACCAAAGGTCAACAGATTGCGCAGCTACAAGGAGCGAAGCTGGTTTGCCTTGCTCCGCAACATCCCTTTCAATCGTACGGCCAATCCGGACAGCTGATTAGTACGATCTGGCCGGAGCTCGGCAGCAAGTGCGCCGACGATCTGTGCATCGTGCGATCACTATCGACGGACGCCATCAACCACGATCCGGCGCACACCTTTATGAACACCGGCACGATGATCGCCGGCCGGCCCGCGATGGGCTCGTGGCTGGTATACGGATTGGGCGCCGAGACCGAAAACCTGCCGGGTTTTGTCGTCATGGTTTCGACAGGCAAGTTCGGTCAGCGTCAGCCGATCGCTGCGCGGCAGTGGCATTCCGGTTTTCTTCCTAGCCAGTTCCAAGGCGTTGAATTCCGCGGACAAGGCGATCCCGTGCTCTACGTAAAAAACCCCAACGGCGTAAACACGAAACGACAACGCGACGTGCTGGATGCCATCCAATCGTTGAACCAGGAAAAGAATCTCGTACTCAACGATCCGGAAATCGCCGCGCGGATCAGCCAAAACGAACTCGCGTTTCGCATGCAAACAAGCATTCCTGAATTGATGAACGTTTCCGACGAACCGGCCCATGTGCTGGATCTGTACGGTACGAAGGGAGGTGACGGGACCTTTGCATCGAATTGCTTATTGGCGAGGCGGATGGCGGAGCGAGGTGTACGATTCATCCAGCTCTATCATCGCGACTGGGATCACCACGGCGCGGTGAAAGATCACGTTGCCGGTACCGCAGCAGAAGTGGATCGAGGGCTGGCCGCCTTGATCACCGATCTGAAACAGCGCGACATGCTGAACGATACGATCCTGGTATTCGGCTCCGAATTCGGCCGCACGCCGATGGCACAAGGCAACGGTCGCGATCATCATCTGGCCGGATTTACGATGTGGTTCGCGGGTGGCGGATTCCGTGGCGGGATGAGCTACGGTGCGACGGACGATCTCGGGTACCACGCCGTCGAAAATCGCGTTTCCGTACACGATGTGCACGCGACGCTGCTGCACCTGATGGGCATCGATCACATGCGACTCGCATTGAAAGTGCAGGGACTGGACGCCCGGTTAACCGGTGTCGAGCCATGTCGCGTGGTCACGGAACTCTTGAGCTGATCCGTTTCACGCCGGCCGAGCCCCTGTTTCCGCAACGACTAGATCAGCACAGGCTGGGACTTTTCGCGTCGAGACTTTTCGCGTCGAGACTGCTCACGCGGCGCGTCCGTCCAAGACGCCGGCCTCAGGTACCGCAAAACGTTCGATACGGAGTGTTGCTCGACGGCGGCGGCTCGGTGTATTCGCGCGTTACCAAAGGATCCTCGTAAGGCCGCGCGAGCGCCTCCATCAGACGCTGCATGACGCTCAAGTCTCCATGGTCTGTCGCCGCGGCAAGTGCCTCCTCCACGCGATGATTGCGTGGAATTATTGCCGGGTTTTTTGCTCGCATCAGGGCATACGCTTCGCTCTTCGGGACATTTTGACGCGCGAGACGGGCCTGCCAGCGATCGTACCACGAAATGAATTCCGGATCTTGAAACAGCTCGTCGGGCTCCACACACTGCGAATCCGGATCCACGTCCGTCGGACCAAGTTGCCCGGACGGCTCGTGCGAGTTGGATCCCGTCGCCAGTCGACGCCACGTATTGGTGTAGTCGGCCGACGTACGCTGCATCCATCGGAGCAATGACTGCGAGAGCGATTCGTCGTCCGGCTCTTCGTTGGTCAGCCCGAGTTTGGCACGCAGTTCCGCATGCCATCGACGCTGAAAGATTTCGACAAACGAACGAAGGACCGTCGTCGCATCCTCCATCGCCCGCTGCTGGTCCGGATCGATCAGCGGCAGGAGCGTTTCGGCAAATCTCGCTAAGTTCCATTGGACAATTTGCGGTTGGTTGCCGTACGCGTAGCGACCTTGATGGTCGATCGAACTGAAAACGGTTTGGATCGAATAGCTGTCCATGAACGCACACGGGCCGTAGTCGATGGTTTCGCCCGCGATCGACATGTTGTCGGTATTCATGACGCCGTGGACGAATCCCACACTAAGCCAACGAATGACCAGATCGATTTGCCGCTCCATGACCGTTTTGAGAAGCTCGAGATAAGGGCGATCGGCATCCTGGAGCTGGGGATCGTGTCGCTGAATGGTGTAATCGGCGAGTGTCTTCAGCCCGGATTGGCTGCCAAAGTGAGCGAAATACTCAAAGGTCCCGACGCGCAGGTGGCTGGAGGCCACACGGGTTAACACAGCACCGGGCAAGGGCCGCTCGCGATAGACTGGCTCCCCGGTGGCCACGACGGCAAGACTCCGTGTGGTCGGGATACCTAGTGCCCGCATGGCTTCACTGATGATGTATTCGCGTAGCATCGGCCCGAGTGCGGCTCGACCATCCCCGCCCCGCGAGAATCGCGTGCGGCCGGAGCCCTTCAGCTGGATATCCACGCGCGCACCGTCGGGCGTGATTTGCTCCCCCAGCAGGATCGCACGGCCATCGCCGAGCATCGTGAAATGCCCGAATTGGCATCCAGCGTAGGCTTGAGCCAAGGGGATAGCGCCGTCGGGCACGAGGTTCCCGGCGAGCACTGCAGCGACATGCTCCTTGTCGACCTCCTCCAGCGACAACCCAAGTTCGGCCGCTAAACCGTGATTCCATACCGCCAATTGCGGCGCACGAACCGGTAACGGATCCTGCCGCACGTAAAACGCCTCCGGCAATTTGGCGTAGCTGTTATCAAATTTCCAAGCCAGGGTCCGACTCAAAGAATGGTCTCCTCGCAGTGAACGATGTCGATCTCTCGCGGTTTAAACATCCAGCCGCTATGATCGGCGTCCAGCCCCGAATCGTGACGCTTCCGGCAAAATGCACGAAACCAACGAATTGCGACAACTTATTCTAGCGATGACCGGCCAGCGTGGGGTGGAAAAAAGTATCTGCCCGTCGGAGGTTGCCCGCACCGCCGATCCACACGACTGGCGACGCTTGATGGACCCGGTGCGTGAAGAGGCAATTCGCTTGGCGCGCGAAGGTGCGATTGAACTGCTCCAAGGCGGAAACGCGATTGACCCAGGTGAGTTTCGCGGTCCGATTCGCCTGCGACAGGCCAAACCTGCTGCGAGCCCCTCACCCCCTGAGCAACCGGAATAGACCATCCAACCTGAAGCACCTTACGTGCGTCAAGCATCACGCTGGCATTTCGAATCGCGCTGCCAGCGTTGCGACTGATCCAAATCGTCACCTCGTCAGAAAGCATCACGATGCCTGAAGGCCATACCATTCACCGCGTCGCACGAGATCACCGCAAATATTTTCTCGATCAATCCCTGGAAGTCTCCTCGCCCCAAGGGCGATTTGTCAAGGAAGCTCGATCGCTGAACGGCGCACGCATTCTCAACATCGACGCGCACGGCAAACATCTGCTCTATTCGTGGAGTTCCGGAGCGACCTTGCACATTCACCTGGGTTTGTATGGCAAATTCCGTCTGCACAAAACACCGCCCCCGGAACCATATGGTCAAGTGCGTCTGCGGGTGATCGGCGAGTCGTACGGATTCGATCTAAATGGCCCGAACTGCTGTGAATTGATCGACGATGCGGAGCGGCAGGCACTACTCGAACGACTTGGTCCTGATCCCTTGCGAAACGATGCCGATCCAGATCGAGCATGGGATCGAATCTCGTCGA
>JBJOLO010000789.1:0-3577 GCA_046045565.1 Planctomycetota bacterium
CGGTAATACCGCCGTCACAAGTGATCTTCAGCGAGATCGACTTTGCCTCCTCGGCCAACTGAGCATCGCGTAAGCACTGCTCCAGGCCGGCGATCTTGAGACACCGCGAATCGGTCGGCATGGCCGTTTCAGGAAGCAGGACGGCGCCAAGATCAACCGCCAAGGTTTGGTACCGCGCGTCATCCAAAGCGCCTGGCGCGAGGTAGTCATCGGGCAGCCATCCCACTTGTTCCGGGATAAACAACAGCACGCCCTGATCGCCAACTCGGAACAGCATGCCCAATCCGGGGCCGCTGAGCGAGGGCGGAACCGTGCCTGCAAAGGCATCCAGTTGCCCGACTTGCACATCAAACGATGCATGGAAGGCCCGAGCGAGCGCGGCGGCACTTTCGGCAACGTGGGCATCGCACGTGGCACGGATAGATTGGGCAATTTCGGGTCCAAGGATGGACATGATGATCAGCCCTGATGGCGGCACGCGGAGTCGCGATGGGCGACTAACTTGCACCACTTATCGGAATGACAGGCCGCAAACTTTGCCAGGAATGACAAGTTTCGACAAATTGCCGCCAGGCAGAAAAGGCATATAATCACGAAACCGGACCGCTTCGTTTTCCACTGTGGAGTCCTGTCGGTGACGCAATTGGCCTGCCCTGTTCCGCTTCCCCTTCCCGCCTACAAATCCCTCTCCAACGCCGAACTCACGGAACGAATCGAGGGCGTTCGCAGTCGCATGGGCGGCCGCTTGCTGATCCTGGGCCATCACTACCAGCAGGACGAAGTGATTGCGTTGAGCGACCTTCGCGGCGACTCGTATCAGTTAAGCCAGATGGCGGCGGACAATGTGGATTGTCGCGCAATCATTTTCTGCGGCGTGCATTTCATGGCCGAAACGGCCGACATTCTGGTCAACCGTCCCGAGCGACTGGAAGCGCGGCAAGGACTGCGCGTTCCTGTGGTATTGCCGGATATGGCAGCGGGGTGCTCGATGGCAGACATGGCCGCCATTGAGCAGGTCGAGGCGGCTTGGGCTGATCTTGGCGAACTGATTGACACTCGTGATATCACGCCGGTCACCTATATCAATTCCGCTGCCAGCCTCAAGGCATTCTGCGGACGGCACGGAGGGATCGTCTGCACCTCCAGCAACGCTGGGGCGGTTTTGAAATGGGCGTTCGCGAGAACCAGTCGCGTCCTGTTTTTTCCCGATCAGCATCTGGGGCGAAACACGGCCCTGCGCATGGGCATCACGAACGACCAGATGCCCGTCTGGAACCCACACGATGCCGACCTCGGTGGCAACTCAGCCGAGCGCATTCGCAACAGCCGTGTCATACTGTGGCAGGGTCACTGTAGCGTGCATCAAATGTTTCGTCCCGAGCACGTGCATCAATTTCGCTCGCGCTATCCGGACATCAAAATCCTGGTGCATCCCGAGTGTCCGCAGGAAGTCAACGATCTGGCAGACGTTTCTGGCTCGACCAGTGCGATCATTCGCGCGGTTGAACAGGCTGCGGCAGGGACGCGATGGGCGATCGGCACCGAGTTGCATCTGGTCAATCGATTGAAGCAGCAGCATCCGGAGCAGGAGATTCATTTCTTGTCACCCGTGGTTTGCATGTGCGCCACGATGTATCGCATCGATCTGGCTCATCTTTGCTGGAGCGCCGAACATCTAGAAGCGGGGCAAATGGTGAACGAAATCCGCGTCGATCCGGAGACGTCAAAATGGTCGCTCGTTGCGCTCCATCGGATGCTCGAGGTCAAATAGCCGAAGTGGACACCGGCTGCCATCCGCTTCCACTCTCGTTGCGCGGCAACTGCGACAGGACGATCGCAAAGGCGGTTGAGACTGCACATGGAAAAGCACGAACGTGAGTCCGACATGAAGTCGACCGATGTCCGCCATCGGGATCACGCGGTTGCCCACGGTGCTTGGTGGGCGACTCCCGGCATCCTGGCCCTCTGCAGTTCGATTGCCCTTGCCATTTCGCTTCCGCCACTGCATTTCAGTGCCGCCATCTGGCTGGCACCGCTGGGTTGGCTGACGATCATTCGCACACCGAGTCTCGCGGGGAAACGCCCTTATCTGAAAATCTGGGCTGCGAACGGTGCATTCTGGCTGGTTTACCTCTGGGGTATTCGCAACGCGCACGTCGCGCTGTATGCAGGCTGGCTGGCACTCGCGGCGTATGTTGCGATTTACGTTCCCTTGTTCATCGGTCTGACGCGTTATCTGGTACACCGTCGTGGCCTGCCGCTGCTGCTCACGGCACCCGCGATCTGGGTGCTTACCGAGATTGCCAGAGGCCATCTTTTTTCGGGATTTGCGGTGGGCTTGCTCGGCCACGCGTTGGTCGAGAAAACGTGGCTGATTCAAATCGCCGATCTGGGCGGCGCCTACGCGGTGAGCGGCATGATCGTCGTCGTGGCCACGGCGACGCTGGAGTTCCTGTTCCCTGTGCGACGATCAAGCACAACCCGCGGCGTGTTCCTGGCCGTTGCGATCGGAACGGTGCTCGCCACGTTGGGATACTCGGCCCTGACCATCGGCCGTCACGAGCAATCTCCGACGATCGCCGCCGTCGAAGCGCGCGACGAAACGAGTCAAGCGTTCTCGGTGCCCGATGCAGATCGGTCCGCTCCTGAGAGCGCTGCAGATCGCTCCCGACCGCCACTGCGTATCGCGCTTGTCCAAGAATCGCTCGATACCGTTTTTGATGGCGATCCCGAGCGAAGCGTGGAAATGTTTCGCAAGTATCGCGATGCCACGCGCGCCCTTTGCGAGCAGGATTCCGAACTGGATCTTGTGGTCTGGCCGGAGTCTGCGTTCACGGCCAACATTCCCGATCAATTGCTCCATGATGTGGCCGAGTTGAATCCGCCCCCGGGGTTCGAAGATCGACGACGTGAGTATCAAGAGTTCGTCAAGGCTCGCAGCGCGGAGGGCCCCCGTAAGGCGGCGAGTGTCGCTCGTGTCGTCAATCCAAGGGAGACGGGCCGCGCATTCCTGCTCGCCGGCTCGGATACCATCGATTATCAATCCGAACCATACCGCATTTACAACTCCGCACTGCTCGTCAATCCACAAGGAGACGTGACGGGGCGTTACTTCAAACAGCATCCCGTCATGTTTGGCGAGTACGTGCCTTTCGCGGAGCAGCTTCCATGGCTGGCACAGATTACGCCGATCGGCGCAGGTATCGCGGCCGGCAAGCGAGCCGAAGCATTTTCGATTCGCGGATTTTGGGTTGCGCCGAGCATTTGCTTCGAGAGCACCGTCCCGCACTTAATCCGTCGTCAAGTCAACCAACTCGTCGCCGAGGGCAAAGCGCCCGATGTTCTCATCAATTTGACGAACGACGGTTGGTTCTGGGGATCGAGCATTCTCGACATGCATTTTCATTGCGCGGTCTTTCGGGCTGTCGAAAACCGCCGTCCCGTCTTGATCGCGGCAAATACGGGCATCTCAGGTTGGATCGACCCATCGGGTAAGGTGGTGGCCCGTGCCGAGCGGCGTCGCGCCGCATCGATCGTTGCATCGATTTCTCCAAACCGGAACGAAACGGTCTACACA
>JBJOLO010000318.1:0-15453 GCA_046045565.1 Planctomycetota bacterium
CGAGCTTGGTTGGTGCCGGGAATGAACGACCGCTTTCTGCAGGTGTGTCGGGGCGAGGGATCGGGATTTTCTCGCGGACAGACAATCGGCGTTCCTGGAGCCGCACCCCGCCGTGCATTTCCTTGCATCGCAGAATTTTTTGCGTTTTGTAAGCAACGATGCGCGTCGTCGTCGGATAACACCAGTTGTCAGGCCGCACAATCCACGGCCGATTCGAATGGAAGTCCTTTCGCAAATGAATGCGATACAGGAGATCAAATCATGACAGCGAACATTCCGAGCGACGATGGTGAAGTCAATTGCTATGATCTCGGCGGGGCCGGTCGTTCTCCGGTTCGCGTGTATTTCGTGAACGGCATCCGTGTCTCCGGGCGGGACCATGCGGTCACCGCCGGACTCTTGTCGTTGCTGATCGAGAGTCCCGTCTGGGGAGTGTACAACCGGACGACCGGGGCAATCAGCGGTTTGATCTTTGATGTCGCGCAGTGCATGCTCGATTACACTCAGAATGTGACGGCGCGATTCACGTCTCATCGCAACCTGCACCGGCCTCCCGTTCCTGACGTCGAGGTTCCCGAACTGTTGAGAAAAGTGAAGCAGAATTCGGTCGTCTGGAACTGCGCGACGGCTCGTTTAGTTGAAGAGCTCGTGCTTCATCGGCACACGCCGCAAATGATTGTGGCGCATAGTCAGGGGAACTTGATTACGTCCAATGCGTTGTTTGTGCTGGAGGATATGCTGGGAGCCAGTGCGCTCCACAACATCAGGGTTTATTCGCTGGCATCTCCGGCGCCCGCGTGGCCCTTGGGACTTCGCTATACGAATGGCGGCGGCGGTCGCCAGGATAATGGCTTCATGAACGACCTGGTCGCCCTTTTGCGACCGCAAAACCTGGCCGCGAAGGTCGGTGTCAGTCGTTTTCAAAACGCCGGAGATTTCCGGACTCATTCCAATTCCTCCACCGTCAGTCTTTCTCCGCACGATGTGCAACTGAATATGTCGCTGAACTTCCTCAAGTCGATGCGTGCCGACTTAGGCCTGAACCCAGGCCTTGGGCCGCATTTTCTCGAGCAATGCGCAGCCCTGGCGGAATCGCAGTTCTCGACCGAGCGCTCGTTTTGGCAATGGTTGGATGATATGTTCTAAACATCGTTCCGGTCGACAAGGAACTGCGGGTGAATGCGATTCGGGCGAGGTCGAAGGCTGCCGTCCCAGCGGATCATGGTGGGACTTACGTTGACAGCCAACGCCTACCTGGTACCGTGAAGCCGGCACCGAATGGAGTTGAGGATTATGCGAGCACAAGACAGGAAAGTGTTTGTTGAGGCAGCGGCGAAATTTGATGCTTGGATTCTGGTGCGGCGCACCAACCCGGCATCGCTGCCCTACATTGGACGCACCGGATACGTGCCGAAGCGAATTGATTGCAAACCGAAGACGGCTGATTTCGACGTGCCCGGGCGTACGCTCGCAGGACTGGTCGCGGATCCTGTCCGGTTTCCCCAGGCCTTCTCCGCGAGCAAACTGGCCGATGGTGCCGTGAAGAAGTGGCAGGATTTCGTGCGCGACCACGGACTCGCCAAACCCGGTGGCTTGAGCCTGTTTGCCATTGATGAGAACGACAAGTCGCCGCATTTCGGTTGTCTGATGATGCAGGGAAAATACATCCACGGCGACTACGATTTGTATGACATTATCTTGATGGAGCATCCGCGAGGTAACATCGCGGCCCTGGAAACCCTGCACGGCGTCGTTCACATGCGCGGCCCGCGGTTAATTCCGATCCAGGATTTCATCAACGAACGGATTCATGTTCCGGTCATTCAGCACGGTTGCTGCATGCAGTACGAAGATCACTCGAAAGACATCGTCGATGCATTCGGTCCCCACGGTGAACAAGTGACCTTTCACCAGCGGGATGAGATCAAGCAGTGGTATGAGAAGGAATGGCAGCGTGTACCGCTGGTCACGGGATAAGACAACCGCTGGACGCGGCTCGTCGCGGTGTTCGTTTTGGACGCGTTCGCGGCCGCGATTGCGACTCAAAAAGCCACGGAGTTCGCGTTATTGCATGCCCGTTACCGAGCGTGCTCTTGGACGTACGAGTTGTACGCGGATTGCCGTTCGTTTTCGGGGCGGGAGGTGTCGAACCGTTGGGCCAGGCTGCCCAAAATCCCGTCGCGCAGGCAATTCGACATGACCTGGCAGCCCGATTGAAGCAGCAGGCAGGTCATCAGCAAGAGAATGACAACACGTTGCATGAACGGATGCTCTTGAGCCAACGTTGCGAAGCAGGCCGTTTCGGCGAAGGAGTCTGCTCCGACAGCAAAGGATGTTCGTGAACGTTACCGTGTCGAGCCGATCAGGGAAATATCGATTCCACGATTCGCAGCCGTATCAAGCCCGCGGATTGCGGGGGAACTTGGCAAATACCAGTCTTACGCCTCGTGAAAAGAATCGATCGACGAGGATCGCCGCAGGTGGCTGAAAGCCCTTCGATGCGGAATTCGTGACCACGTCGTCCTGATCGACTCCATCTCCGCTGACGCCGAGTCCTCCGACGAGCTGCGTGCCGACGTAGAGCGGTGTGCTGCCGGGGAAGAAGATTACGCCGTTCTGGTTGGCGATCTGAGTTGGTCGGCGGAAATTACGCCCGGGATTAAAGGCGTCAAAGGCCAGGACGCTGGTATTGAGCGACGAATAAACCAGTGCGGGCAAGGCCGGCCCGAGATTCTCCGCCGTGGCCGGATTGATTCCAGGATCACGCAAGATCGAGAACGGTGCCGGTACGGTCCGGTCGACCCCTGAGGGATATCGGGGTTCCGCCAGGAAACGGAATGTGCGGTTGGAGAACGCGGTGCCCAGCGGGATATTCGGATCGGGGATCCCGTCACGGTTGTCGTCGACTCGATCGGCCGCAATTAATTGAGCTGGATCAGCGTAGTAAACGACATTGCGAGCCTTCGCGACTGCGACATCGATCGAGAACACGGTCGAGTCCGGCATTCGGTAGAGGCCAAGCACCGAGCCATCGGCGTCGGCAACAGCAAACACCATTCGCGTTCGCGCACCAGGCTTTCCGTTCGGCAGCAGACGAATCTGGGCGCGAACCGCATTCGCGTCGTTGATGCCCTGCATGATGATCTGGTTGACTTGCGCTGCGGTGAAGCTGCCCGAGTCGTGCGGAGTGACGAGCCAACCGTCGGGTACTGGCCGTCCTGCAGCGTAATAGACGTTGTCTGCCAGCGTTGCCGGATCGAGATCGGCACCGGGGGTGACGAATTGGTCTGAGCCGCTATTCGGATCGCCGACTCCGACACTCTGCGAAACGGAGCGAAGGGTCTGGATGCCCGTCCTTTTATTCGCGGTGGTAGGATGGGGCCCGTAGATCTCCAGTGTGATGCCGACGAGATCGATGCGTCCGAACGGAAGGTTGTATCCCGGGAGCGCCGGGACGCCGTTGATCGTGCCGACACTGAAGCCGGCTTGCGAACTTCCGCCTGCTGCGGCGTAGGCGATCCACTCCGACTCCAGCACTTTGGACGCATTGGTTCGCGCCACCGCCGTTTGCCCGATGCCGGCCACGAATCCTTGCTCGAACGTGGCATAACCGTCCTGGCCTGGAAAGAACACGCCGACTCCGCCGACGACTTGCCCGTTTTTGTAGAGCGGGATGCCGCCCGGCAGCGTTGCCAGGCCGCGCGATTGAGCGATCGGAAGTTCGCCCGACTGGAAACCATACGATTCCGGGATCGACAACTCCTTGCCCGCCGGGACGTAGGCAGGGTCGATGTTGAAGCGGCCCTGAAGCGGGATGTCATCCGACGTGCCGCGTATGCTGTCGAGTCCGGGATGAATGATGCTGTCCCGATTCGTGTGTTCGATTCCAAACAGATCGACCATCGGCGTGTTTTGAATGCCAGGCGGAAAGTGGGCTCCCAGTCCGATCGGTCCGACGAATCCCGGGCCACGCTGCGTCGAGTTGATATCGGTGACGTTGGGGTTGGATTCGACTTCGCGTTGCGTGATGGTGGATTGACTGATGAAACGGATGGTGCGCGAGGTGAGTGGTGCCGCATTGTTGGAAAACAAGGCTGCGGTTCTCGCTTTGGCCACGGCGCCGTCGATCGCAAACACAAAATCAACCAACCGCTCCTGCGGTGTGCCGACCGCATAGTCGGTCAGCACTTGATTCTCGGCACGTACGCTCAAGATCGTTCCGTTCCGATCGACGACGGCGATGATTGCATTCTGGCTGGCCGACGCGGCGGCCGCACGATTAAGAATTTGGCAAGCTTCTTGCGGAGTGATCTCGGTGCTCACGGTCGGCGCGGGACACGCCATCACCTCGCGCGTTTCGAGTTGCTCGTAGCCTAGCGTTCTCGCGGGCCGTTTCGCCTGTCGTTTCGACCAAAATGACCACATGAGCCAGTCCCTCGGAACGGAAAAATACCGCGGCCTATCGCTATGCTCTTCGGCCCAATACAGACTGCCTCCCCAGATTTTTCGATACAGGCCGATGCGGCTACCTATCTTGCCCAGGTTGCGAAGGGCGTCGGTGGGGCGTCTTGTAGGTTACCCCTGGCTGCTGCCGCGTGTCCATTTTTTTGCGCACTGAATCCGCCGACAAAGAGGGGCTCTCGACGAGCGACAACGAAGAAGAGCCGTCCGTCGGCTTTTCTTCAAAGACCGACGATCTGGCGTCGCTTGTTATCCAAGATCGTTGCCTTAGGATCCTGATTTAGATTGGGATGTGATTCAACAAGTTCGAGCTTGGTGGGAGTGATCACGCACTGACAGCCAGGTCCAAAACCGCCACTCTTCGGGCCGCACAAAAGAGAGCAATCCGAGAATCATAATCCACTCGAACAGAAACAAATTCATCGACAACTCGATCGCCAGATGCAGGCCGATACCGGCGACGATCGCAGGGCGGCGCGTGGGACGAAACCACAGCAAGACGGGCAAGGCCACCTCAATCGCTAAGGCAGACCACGTAGCGAAGCGAACGAAACCGGGCGAGTCGAAGTGCGGCTCCATGATACCGAAGCGGCCGAAGTAGTCGCACGCATTCGCAACGTAGAACATGGCCGATCCATTCTGCCACGTCAGTCCGAAGAGCTTGCAAAGCGTCGCCGAGAAATAAATGACGGTCATTTGAATCTGGACCAAACGCAAGGCCCAAGCCTGTTCGCGCGTAGCTTGAAAGTCGCAGCGAGTTCCTCCTCGATTTTTTATCGACCACCGGTAATCGAGGGGCAGGAAGATGAACAGAAATGCGAAAATGCGAAACACGGTGTCCTCGCCGTCCAGGATCAGCGGATTTCGGTTCTGGAAGGAGACGAGCCAGAAAAAAATCGAGGCGGCCTGCACCCGCGAATGAAAGCCGATGAGTAGCAGGCAACTTTGCAGCAACAAGAGCAGCAGGCAAGTGTTCACGATGGCGGGAGTCGGTTTGATCCACGAGAACAACGACCAGCGGACATGGCCCCCCAGGAATTCTGCGGTGCTTGTCTGTAGTACGCCTTCGTCGGAAAACCACAGGGTGCCGTCGAGCCACCACATGAAGGAATAAACGCACAGCAGCAAGCCAAATCCGATGCGCAAGACCGATGCCATGCTCGGGTCGCACGATTCAAACAGAAACCGATCCGCCATGCCTCGCAGGCGGTGTCCTATTCGCGTCATGGCGACACGCTCCAAGACGAAATCGGCTCGCTGCTCGACATCCACGTCGCGTCCTCGAGACTCGGGAACACGCCGTCGTCCGGCGGAACCAATCGCAGCGATTGTTTGAAGAATTTGATCGTGTCGCGCTCGATGTCTTTGTGCTCAGTCGACGTCACGCTGATTGTCTAGCCAAGGCGCCTTGTCGCGGGATTCGTGGGCGACTGATAGGTGCGAAACAGGTAATCGCCAAAGTCGCCAATCGCGACCACATGCCGTGGATAGAGCAGCCGGTCGAAGAAATTGATTTCTCGAAAATGCCGGAATCGCTGGGCGATGCTCATTTGCCGCCACGCGGGCGACTCCCAGGTAATGACCTGTCGATCGTCAACCGCAAATTCTGCCGAAACACGTGATATGCTCATTGCGGGATCGGGCGCGAACATTCTCCAGTCGCCTTGCCAGATCCCGATTCGACTGAGTGCTGCGTTGAGTCGACTCTGGAATTGGCGGCAGGTTGAACTCTCGGGCCAAAGAAAATCAGTGGGAAAGCTGTCGCAAAAGATGGTGAGTGCGAAGAGCACGCAGAATGATCGGATCGTAAGCCGTTTAGCCGGGGGCAGCCAAGATCGATCAGAAAGAGGTGCGGCCTCGGAATCGCGAGGCTGCTGCAAGTCAGGGGTTTCAAGAACCGGTCCTGTCGTGGAGTGCACGATTTCTGGAGACTTTGCGCAGTGCTGGGCATGCTCTCGAGATGCGATCATCAATCGATTACTCGGCGTTGAAATGCCTGCGGGCCTACAGCAGAAAAAGGTGAGCAGGCCCTCACTTTAGCATGATCAATCGCCGGCGATTGTGAGCAGAGAAAAAGCCGCCGCTTACGACACGCAACCTGGTTTTTTGGTTGCGCAGACCTACAGGACTTACATTCGTTCCGAACGGAACATAGCAGCCCAGGATTCAACTATCGGCAACGCTTTGGCGTATCGGTCACCTCGACCAGATTCAGGATATGATGAATGCCCTTCAGGCTCATCAAGGCAGTCTGGGCTAGCTGCTTGGAGTAAAAGGTCGGCAGCTTGCCTCGGATCACCAATTCGCCGTCATCGAACGAGCACCGCAATGTTCGGAAGATCCGATGCGGGCTGTGTTCGAAGATCGCTTGAGCTACTTCGGCTGGGCTCACGGCAACGGCTTGCGGTGCTTCAGCATATTCTGTGTACATCTCGAAAACTCCTTACTGCGGGATAAGCGATTTCGTCTCCCCCTCGGGGCCGCGATCAATCGGGGTCGATTGCTCGGTGGGTGTTGACGAACAGTCGCAAAGATCGTGCCAGACCCGATAATTCTTCCATTCGTTATTTCCAGACCTTGCGGGCGGGCGATGCACATTCGGGTTTTGGCCGCGGTTGGACGTGAATGGTGGGGAAGGCGTGCGATCGAGGTGAACGAATTCAGCGGGGATTTGACTCTTTGTGGGGGGGCGTAGTCTCCTGATTGGACGGATGCCGCCTCCGAGATTCATCGAATCAGACACCCTGCCCTTTGGCGGACGGTGTTGTCTCGACGTGGGGTGCGCATGCCCCGAATGAGCGTATACGCTCGGTTTAGGCGCGCGGTCGGGCGCCAGCGTCCTGGCGACGGACCTGATAGCCAACCCGTGGCGAGTTGGCGGGACCGGAGCGGTCGTTTGGCCTGTTGCCGCGATTTCTGGCGAAATAAGTTCCGAGTGGTAGCCCGTAATTGCACGAGGTATCGTAAGCGGACGTCCGATTTTAGCTGTAAGCTGGATCGGCGATTTTCGCCCCCCAATTCATCCCCTGGAGGCGGTGGTGAGACTCGCGTTCCGGATGGTACAAGTCGTGCGCGGGAACGGAACATGCAGCCGGTGAAGTCGCTGAACCATATCGGGATCGCAGTCAACTCGATTGCCGCCCACCGATCGTTCTACGAGCACACTCTCGGTGCAGAGTATGAAGGCGAAGAAAGCGTTGTTGACCAAAAAGTGCGGGTGGCCTTTTTTCGTGTTGGCGATGTGCGGTTCGAGTTGCTCGAACCGACCGAACCTGCGAGCGTCCTGCAGGCGTTTTTAGACCGGCGTGGCGAGGGACTGCATCACCTCGCGTTCACAGTCGATAAACTCGAAGATCGAATCGCCGAATGGAAGGCGTCGGGCTTGCGCATGATCGACGAGGTTCCTCGCGTTGGAGCCCACCAAATGCGAATCGCGTTCGCTCATCCGAAAAGCACGGGCGGCGTATTGACGGAACTGTGTGAGCCCATCGCCCCGACGCGTACCGTGCGTCCGGATTCGGTCTGACGGTCGTGGCGACGGAGCCAAAGACGCATGCTGCCTGATCTGCTGAAGATGCTCGATGACTTCCCCGCTGCCAATCTCGACGAGTGGCGACGTGTGGTGAACGCCGATCTGAAAGGCGCGAGCTTCGACGAACGGCTGATCACGCGCTCCGACGAGGGCATCCCGATCCTGCCGCTCTACACCCAAGCGGTAGCAAGCGGACTGCCGAACTCCACCGTTCCACCCGGTTTGCCGAACGCCGCGGTCGTCCATGCGGAGCGATATTTCGAACGGGCGGCGTGCGATCTTCGGCCCTGGCACTGGCAGCAAAATCTGGAGGAAGCACGACAGGCCATCGGCGATGATCTTCAAGGTGGAGCGACATCCCTCTGGTTGCAGTTCTCGCGTCAACGCAACTCGCAGACTGACACGGGTAATTCAACGCATCCATTTTCGCCCTGCGATCGTGGACTCCCTGTCGAGACGCTGGATGATCTGAATCGGTTGCTCGTCGATGTGCCCCTGGATTCGGTGGCGATCGAGCTTGATGCAGGCGAGAGCTTTCCGGCGGCGGCAGCCATGTTGATGGCACTGTGGCAGCAACGCGGGATCGATCCTCAACATTGCATGGGGATTCTCGGAGCGGACCCGCTTGGAACGCTGGCCCGGCAAGGGGCCCTGTCCGGTTCTATCGACGCGAGTCTGCGACAGCTTGGTGCGTTGGCCTCGCAACTCGGCAGTTTCCAGAAGGTGTCAGTCGCGGCTGTCGATACGCTGGTTTACCACGAGGCGGGGGCCAGGGATGATCTCGAGCTTGCGGTCAGCATGGCCTCGGCAGTTTGTTACTTGCGTACGCTCGGTGACGCCGGACTCGCGATTGATGAAGCTTCGCGACAATTCACGTTCCGGCTTGCTGCGTCCACCAACTATTTTCGCGACATCGCAAAGTTCCGGGCCGCTCGAGCACTTTGGTTCCGCATCGTCACGGCCAGTGGAGGCAGTCCCGAGTCGGCGACCATGCAAATGCATGTCCGCCCCAGTCTTCGTGCGTTCACGCGCCGCGATCCGCACGGGAACTTGCTGCGAAATGCCGCAGCCGTTTTCGCTGCTTGCGTCGGCGGTGCACAGGCCATCACTCCCCTGCCCTACAACGTGTTCCATGGTTCGCCCGCTGCTCTCGCGGGCGAGATTCGAACGGCGCGACGGTTGGCGCGCAATACGTTGCTGATCCTGCAGCATGAGGTTCACCTGCACCAAGTGCACGATCCGTTGCGCGGCAGTTGGTACATGGAAGCGTTGACCAGCGCCATGGCGGAACAGGCTTGGCAGCGCTTTCAGGAAATCGAACAGCAGGGCGGAATCGTTGCCGTCTTGGAATCGGGGTGGCTGAAGAGTCGCATTGATGAGGCACACCGTGCCCGGAGTGAAGCCTACGCGAGACGCAAGCGGGTAGTGATCGGTGTGAGTGATTTCGTGCCGCCGCCCACAGACGAGCAAGCTGTCTCAGCATCGGGCAATGCTTCGGTGACCGGCGACGATGAGCATCGGGCTCCAAGCACACGCAATCAAACAGCCCCACAGCGGCTAGCCGTTGATCCCAAGGTTACTGGCGATCTTACGACGATTGCGACTTGGATTGAGGCGGTAGGCTCCGGAGCAACGATGTCTTCATTGTCGAGGTCACTTTCCGACGAGACATCGGCCGTCAAGGTAGCCAGCTTTCCACTCCGCCGCGTGTTCGAGCGGTTCGAATTGTTGCAGGATGCGAGCGACTTGTACCTTCGTCAGTCGGGACGTCGACCGAAGGTGTTGCTGTGTTGTTTGGGGAAGGCGAGTGAGTTCGCACCGCGTCTCGCGTTTATTCAAAGCCTGCTTGAAGTCGGCGGTTTCGAAATTTGCTTGCATGAATCGTCTGGTATGAGCGGAACTCAAGTCCGCTCCGAGCGCGCGAAGGCTTTGCGTGATAGCGAAGCTCGTGTGGCGTTGCTGTGCTCGACCGATGAAGGGTATCAAGCCTACGCGATCGATGCAGCGAAGGGACTCGTCGAGGCTGGTGCGAAGGTGGTTGCCGTGGCCGGTAAGCCTGGGACGCAAGATTCGGCTTGGCGTGAGGCCGGTATCTCGCAGTGTATTTTCTCGGGTTGCAATGTGATTGCGACGCTTCGCGCTCTGCTGGAGGCCAGCGGGGTTCAGATTGTTGAGCGAGTAGATGACGAGAGTGAAATCGGAAGGAATCGTGGAGGTTCGCGATGAACTCGATTCCCGATTTCCGCCGGCTTCCGTTGTATGAAGATCGTCCTGAACAACGTTCGGACGGGGGCGGGCGATCGCGTGGCGGTCAGAGCGTGGTGGTGGATCGACATTCGGCCCAGGAGTGGATGACGCCCGAGCAGATTGCGATTCGGTCAGTCTATTCGCTGGAGGATCTGCGAGGTCTCGACCATCTGGAAACGATGCCGGGCCTGCCGCCGTATTTGCGTGGTCCTTACGCGACCATGTATCGCTTGCGGCCATGGACGATACGGCAGTACGCGGGATTCTCGACGGCGGAAGACTCGAATGCGTTCTACCGGCGCAATCTCGCCGCAGGCCAGATGGGTTTGAGTATCGCGTTTGATTTGGCGACGCATCGCGGGTATGACTCGGACCATCCTCGCGTATCAGGCGATGTCGGCATGGCCGGTGTCGCGATCGACAGCATTGACGACATGCGGATCCTGTTCCAGGAGATTCCGCTCGATCGCATGAGTGTCTCGATGACGATGAACGGCGCGGTGTTGCCGATTCTCGCGCTCTACATCGTTGCGGCTGAAGAACAGGGCGTGCGGCCGGAGCAACTCGCAGGCACGATCCAAAACGATGTGCTCAAGGAGTTCATGGTCCGCAATACATACATCTATCCGCCTGAGCCGAGCATGCGGATCATCGCCGATATCTTTGCTTTCACGAGCCGGGCGATGCCGAAATTCAACAGCATCAGCATCAGCGGCTATCACATGCAGGAGGCGGGAGCGACGGCGGATTTGGAACTGGCTTATACCTTGGCCGACGGTTTGGAGTACGTTCGAACCGGCATCAAGGCGGGGCTCGAAATCGATGCGTTTTGCCCTCGTCTGTCTTTTTTCTGGGGCATCGGTCTCCATTATTTCATGGAGGTTGCCAAGCTGCGCGCTGCGCGATGGATCTGGGCCAAGTTGATCAAGCCATTCGGGCCTCGCAATCCTCAGAGCATGATGTTGCGGTCGCACTGCCAAACGAGTGGCTGGAGCCTGACCGCTCAAGATGTTTACAACAATGTCACGCGAACTGCTGTCGAGGCGATGGCTGCAGTGCATGGGCATACGCAGTCGCTGCACACGAATGCCCTTGACGAAGCGTTGGCACTGCCGAGCGATTTCTCGGCTCGCATTGCGCGGAACACGCAATTGTTCCTGCAGCGGGAGACGGACACATGCGACGTGGTCGATCCTTGGGGCGGTAGCTATCTGATGGAGCGATTAACGTACGATCTTGCGCAAAAAGCTTGGGGGCACTTGCGCGAGATCGAGCAACTGGGAGGCATGACAGCGGCAATTCTGGCTGGCATTCCGAAAATGCGAATCGAGACGGCTGCGGCGCGAGCGCAAGCCAGGATCGACTCGGGTGAGCAGGTGGTGATCGGTGTCAATCAATATCGACCCGATCGCGAGGATCCGATCCGCGTATTGCGTATCGACAACAGCGTTGTGCGGGAATCGCAAATTGCCCGCTTGAAAAACTTGAGAGCGAATCGCGATCCGATTCGTTGGGAGCGGTCCTTGCAACGGTTGGTAGCCGCAGCGGAGAATCGTCAGGAGAATCTGCTTGAGTTGTCGATCGAGGCTGTACGTGCGCGGGCGACGGTGGGCGAGATCAGCGAAGCACTTGCGAAAGTTTTTGGCAGGTACGAGGCGCCGGTGCAATCGGTGCGGGGGGTATACGTGCGGGAGTCTTCGGGAGTAGAGAACGTGAATCGCGTGCGAGGACTCGTCGAACGGTTTGCACGCGAGGAGGGTCGGCGGCCGCGAATCATGCTTGCCAAGATGGGACAGGACGGACACGATCGCGGTCAAAAAGTGATTGCGAGCGCGTTCGCCGATCTGGGATTCGACGTTGATATCGGTCCGTTGTTTCGCACGCCGGCGGAGACGGCCCGACAAGCGGTGGAAAACGACGTACACATCGTCGGCGTCAGTTCGCTTGCCGCCGCGCATCGAACGCTCGTTCCGCAATTACGAGAAGAACTTGAGAGGCTGGGCCGGGGCGACATGATGATCGTGGTTGGCGGGGTCATTCCGCCCGAGGACTATGACTGGCTGATGCAGGCGGGGGCTGCTGCGGTCTTCGGGCCCGGAACCATTATTCCCGACGCTGCCGAACAATTACTTGTCGCCCTCGCTCAGCAACTGCATGTATCACTCGACCCTTCGTCTGCCGGTCAGTCACGAAATCGCGGGACGGAACCATGAGCCATGATGCGCCGCGGCGACGCGAACTGACCATCGAACAATATTGCGAGGGGATTCTCCGCAGCGATGTGACGACCATTGCGCGGGCGCTGACATTGGTCGAGTCGAATCGCGATGTCGATGAACGTTTTGCAGAGGAACTGCTGAATCGCTTGCTGCCTCACACGGGCGGTGCGATGCGCGTGGGGATCACCGGTGCTCCGGGCGTAGGGAAAAGCACGTTTATTGAATCGCTTGGCATGCTGCTGGTTGAGCAAGGCAAACGCGTGGCCGTTCTGGCGGTCGATCCCTCAAGTGGTGTGAGTGGCGGAAGCATTCTGGCCGACAAGACGAGAATGACACGGCTCGCAAGCCAGGCGTCGGCGTTTGTTCGTCCCTCGCCCTCGGCCGGGACATTGGGAGGGATCGCCAGAAAGACACAGGAATGTTCCCTCGTCTGCGAGGCAGCTGGCTTCGATGTGATCCTGATCGAGACGGTTGGTGTGGGGCAGTCCGAGACCGTGGTTGCGGGCATGACGGATCTGTTCCTGGCGCTGATCTTGCCTGCGGGTGGTGATGAGTTGCAGGGTATGAAACGCGGGTTGCTGGAGTTGGTCGATGTGATTGCGGTCAACAAGGCGGATGGCCCGTTGTTGGCTTCTGCGGAATTGACGGCGCGGCAATATGCGTCGGCGATGGAGGCGATTCGTGGCGTCGATTCAGCGCCGACCGTCTTGTCGTGCAGTGCGCTGAATGACGAAGGGGTTGGGCTTGTTTGGGATGCACTGTGTCAGAAATTCGAGGAGCGTCGAACGGATGGAGCGTTGCGGCAGCAGCGAGGTCAACAGCGATTGAAGTGGCTCTGGTCGGTGGTGGATGAACGACTGTTGGATGCCATTGGCCGACATCCGGCCGTGCAATCGATTCGTGCCGAACTTGAGAATGGGGTATTGAATGGCACCGTGACACCGGAGGCCGCCGCGAGGAAGATCCTCGAGGCGTTTGGTGTTCACGAATGAGCGAGCAAAGCGTGTTGCGGTCGGCGATTGGGCTCGCGAAAAGAAAAAAGATTGATCGCCACGCTGAGTTTATGGTATCACCGGTTGGCTTAGGGGGCGGCTTTGGCTGGCGATGGAAGTGTGAGGTGAGTGATGCTCCGAAATCAGTCCGTGCACCGCGATGACGACCGTGTTGAACTCGCACCGGTTGGCTGCCGTGCGCCTTCTCATTTGGGACCCGTTGCCGCGCCATGGATTTCGGTCGGCTCCCGTCGTTGGTTTTTACAAGCAGGCATGCGGGGAATGACGGGGCTGGGGCTTGGTGCCGCGGGGCTCGCTGCGACCGGAGTCGGCGGGGACTTGTCGGGAATCGGGCGGTTGTTGGGGGCAGAGTCGAGCGATGCACGCGGTAAAAACGCGGTAATCCAGATTTGGCTCTCTGGCGGCCCCAGCCAGATCGACATGTGGGATCCCAAGCCGGAGATGCCGGCCGAGATTCGCGGTCCCTTTCAGCCAATTTCCACTGCAGTTCCAGGCATTGCGATCTGTGAACACATGCCGAAGCAGGCGGCGATGATGGAGAAGTTCGCGATCATTCGCTCGATGGATGCTTCGTCGAGCGATCACACGCCGATCACGTTTCAGGCAGGCAACCCGAAGGCACAGCGAGTGAATATCGGCCGAGACGGAGGCGGCTATCCGTCGATGGGTTCGGTGGCGGCACGGTATCGCGGGGCCAATCGATCGGGGGTGCCTCCGTTTGTCGCCCTCGCGGATAGCATGGTGAGCGATATCTACGGCGCAGGCGATTTGGGGCAGTCGTTTGAACCGCTTGACGGAGTTCGCGCCGCAGGTCGCTTCGCGATGCCGCAAGGCATTGCCGTACCGCGGTTGCACGATCGCGATCGGTTGCGGCGTGAGTTCGATCGATTCACTCGCGACGCAGAGCGGTCGACCGGCGTTGCGGGTTACAGGCAGCAGGATCGATTCGCAGCCGAAGCGTTCGATCTGGTGTTAAGTGGCGAGGCGCACCGGGCCTTCGATTTAAGCCGCGAGCCCGACAGCGTTCGCGATCGTTATGGTCGCGATTCGATGGGCGAGAAAGCACTGCTCGCACGACGACTCATCGAGGCCGGTGTCACGTTTCTGACCTTAAGTGACGCGTGGGGGCATTGGGATCATCACGGCGACGAAGTCCGCTGGGGGGGCATCGAAAAAGGTTTAACGCCGATGTTGCCGGTCCTCGATCGCGGCCTGACGACACTGATCCAGGATCTTGAGGAACGGGGGTTGCTGGATACGACCTTGGTCATCGTCGTTGGCGAGTTTGGTAGGAGTCCGGTCATGACCAAGACGGCCGGTCGCGACCATTGGCCGCAGGTGATGTCGATGTTGGTTGCCGGCGGCGGCATTCGTGGCGGTCAAGTTATTGGCGCTACCGATCGACGCGGCGGCGCGATTCGCGAGCGACCGCTGGGACCATCTGATTTGGCTGCAACCGTTTTTCGCCACCTTGGCATCGATCGACGCGAACACTGGACCAATCCCGCCGGCCGCCCCGTGCCGATTGTTGAGTCCGGTGAAGTGATTCGCGAATTGTACGGATGATTGAGCAATTCGCCGCCCGGCGTTTCCACCGTCAGGCTGTCGCCGAACGGCTTCGCCCTGAATCTCGATCCTTATCGCTGACCTGATCAGTGGTTGGCGATCACGGCCGTTGTGTGTTCACAGTCGCGACATAACGGCTGCACTTGTTCCGGCCAACTTCCGTTAGATCCGGATGCCACGTCCGGTCAGCCGCCCCCCGCCCATCTTCGCGCCCGCTTCCAATCGCCCAATTCCAGGACACACACGTTTTGGATCGGCCGGCGTCGTGGGCGGGGAAAACGTGTGTGTCTCAATACTGTTCGGCACATCATTAGCCGTTCAAAGTTCGGGGTGTAGCTGAGCGATTCCGGGATGGTGCGTGGGTATCCGAAGGACCTCGCGCCTCTTTGTGGTAGTGCTGCGTTCCGGACCGATT
>JBJOLO010000373.1:0-2511 GCA_046045565.1 Planctomycetota bacterium
CGAAGTCGGTAGCTACTTCATTTCGAACTATCCGCCGTTTTCGCAGTGGAAGCCGGAACTTCTGGATGAAGTGCGCACGGCGATGCAGGCTCCACCGCGTGATGTGCCGCTGGGGCTCTACCTGCACATCCCTTTTTGTCGCAAGCGGTGCAAGTTCTGCTACTTCAAAGTTTTCACGGACAATAAGGCCAGCGAGATCGAGACCTACGTTTCCGCGCTGGCTCGCGAAATTGAATTGGTGAGCCAATTGCCGGTGATGGGAGACCGGTCGTTTCGCTTTGTCTATTTCGGCGGCGGTACGCCGTCGTTCCTCAGCGTGAAGCAATTGGTGGCGCTGGTTGATCGCATGCGAGCCCACATCAACTGGGCACCGGCCGAGGAGGTGACCTTCGAGTGCGAACCGGGAACGCTGAGCGAACCCAAGGTGAAGGCGCTGAAAGACGAGATCGGCGTGACGCGGTTGAGTTTGGGTGTAGAGAACTTCAGTGATGCGATTCTAGAAGAAAACGGGCGCGCTCACCTTTCGAACGAGATCTACCGCGCATGGAAATGGATCGAGCAGGCTGCGTTTGATAATGTCAACATTGATCTGATTGCGGGGATGGTGGGCGAGACCTGGGAGAATTGGCAGGACAACATCCGTCGCACGATCGAGTTATCACCGGACAGCGTCACGATCTACCAGTTGGAATTGCCGTTCAATACGGTGTACTCGAAGAACATACTCGGCCAGCAGATTGAAATCACCGTAGCGGATTGGCCGACGAAACGGGCTTGGGTCGATTACGCGTTCAATACGTTGTGCGAGGCGGGGTATCACGTTTCGTCCGCCTACACGTTGGTCAAAGATCCGACCAAAGTGAATTTCAGTTATCGGGACAATCTGTGGCGAGGTGCCGATCTGTTGGCGACGGGGATCGCCAGTTTCGGACACGTTTCGGGGGTCCACTACCAGAATTTGCCGGAATGGGCTGCCTACGTTTCGACGCTGCTGGAGCGAGGCGAATTGCCGCTGGGGCGGGCGTATCGACCGACGGACCACCAGTTGCTGATCCGGGAGCTCATCCTGCAATTCAAAAAGGGATACCTCGATCTGCCGTATTACCGCGAGAAGTACGGGGTCGACATCGGCGCGGAGTGGCAGTCGGTCTGGAAAGATTACGAAGAGCAGGGGTTGATTACGCGGTCGCCCGCCCGAGTCGAGCTGACGCGGAAGGGGCTGTTGCAGGTGGACGGTTTGCTGCCCGGCTTTTTTGAGCCCCAGCATCGTGGAGTGCGGTATACATGAGCGACCCGCTCCGGTTTATGATGGGGAACTTCGCCGCCGAGATTCCCGTCGATCGGCGGTACGTGAAGAATCACATGTGGGCCGTGGAGCACGGCTCCGGCATGCGGTTTGGATTTACCGCATACGCCGTGCGTTTGCTGCAGGATGTTTATTTCCTCGACTGGATGATCGACGCGGGGAGTCGAGTCGCGTCGAGGCAGGAGATCGGAAACATTGAGAGCAAGAAAGCGGAGAGCGCCTTGTACGCTCCCGCCGCTGGAACGGTGACGCAATTCAATCCCGCGCTGCTGAAAGATCCCTCGGCGATTAACGTCGATAAGTACGGTGCGGGATGGTTGTTCGAGATGGAAAGCGAGAACGCCGAACTGCTAAGCCCGGAAGAGTACCTCACGCATTTAAGTGCCGTGTGGGAAGTGACGCAACGGACAATCAAAGGACAACTGAACGACTAATCTGACGGCGAAGCGAGTAAGCGATTCATGGCAAAACGAATCAGTGTTGTCCTGTCCCAAGGTCAAAGCGCGAATCCTGCGAAACGGGAATTCGAAGAGAACCTCGTTGCGGCGTTGTTGATGGAGCGTGGCGTCGACATGGTGGTGATTCCGCACCTGTACGACCTGACAACGGACGGGACCGGTGTTTTGGCGTTACAGCAATTGCCGGGACACGTGGTGGTGCTGTCGTGGTTGTACGAACGAGCGGCACGCTGGACGCTCGACCGATTCGGTCTTCGCGGTCAGGCGGGAATCACGACGATCAAGCCGGCGGACGACGAGGATGACGACGACGGGGAAGAAGACTCCGACGAGGATTCGGACGGCGCTGGTGATGGCAAGGAACGCGTCGTCGATACGCGTCCTGTTCCGCCGCGCAAGATTTACTGTCTCGACTTGCGCGTTCATGACCGCATCGAGCCCTATCTGGAGGAAGTGCGCCGGATTGTCGCCGAGAATCAGATGGAACTCGTCGATCTCATGGGCTGGATCGGTGGGTCGCCACGTGCGGATCAGTTGGAGCGCTATCAGAATCCGCGAAAAGAGCCGGTGGTATCGTTGCAGGTGCCCGGGGCCGAGACTGCCAATGGCGACGCATCGGCCGTGACGCGGGTCGACGATTCGGGAAATCGTCGTTGGTATCCGGTCATTGATTACAGTCGGTGTACGAATTGTATGGAGTGCATCGACTTCTGCCTGTTCGGCGTGTATGGCGTCGATAAGGTGGAG
>JBJOLO010000376.1:0-5649 GCA_046045565.1 Planctomycetota bacterium
ATTCGCTGGGACGCAGTACCGCCCGATCTGGTGGTCGATCCGACGAAAGTAAGTCGGGAGGCGCCGGAGGCATCGGTTTCAAGATCGTCGCCAAGCCAAGATGCGACCGCACTCGAGTCCACGTCGCCGACTGCCGGGGCGGGCTCCGGCGAAGAATCGGAGACGGCTTCGATTCCCTTCGGAGTGGTATCGACCTTGCTGGCGGCACTTGCCTACCGGGATTCCGCGACGGCCGAACACAGTCGCCGTGTGGCCGATTTGTGTGTGCTGCTCGGCAGTCGTCTCCTGTCGGTACGCGAGACCTACGTGCTGGAGATGGCGGCGCTGCTGCACGACATCGGCAAGATTGGCGTGCCGGACGCCATCCTGTTGAAGCCGGGGCCGCTGACTGAAGAGGAATGGAAAGTCATGGCGATGCACGACCATATCGGCGTCGACATTGTCGGCTCTACGTTCGCCAGCCCCATGCTGATGGACATTATCCGAAACCACCATTCGGTGTTTGGCGGCCGCGGTCGAAACGATCGGCTTCCCAGCGGTACCAACATCCCCACCGGTGCCCGGATCCTGGCGATTGCCGATGCCTACGATGCGATGGTTTCGAATCGCGTTTATCGTGCGGGTCGCAGTCAGGAAGAGGCGTTTGCCGAGTTGCAACGATGCGCGGGATCGCAATTTGATCCGGATTTAGTGCAACAGTTCATCGAGGCGGTGCGCTCGCACGACCAGTGCCGGCATCAATCGTCGACTCACGTGTCGAAGCAGGCAGCCGTACAGATCGGGAGCCAAATCGAAAAACTGGCCGAAGCGCTCGACCATCGCGATTGCGAAAGCATGGCCGCCTTGGCCGACCGGCTAAAGCACGTCGCGCAGAAACAAGGTGTTGATGAGATTGCAAACGCTGCGGGACGCCTGATGACTTCGGCAGCGGATGCCGATCTGGCCGAAGCTGTGAAGCTGACGATTGAGCTGCTGGACCTCTGTCGATCGATTCAAGACGTGCATCTCGAAGTCGATGGACGCGCTGCGAACGAATAGAGCTTGAGCGAACGTTGAAGGGCGAACAAGGGATTCGCGGTCGATCAGGCAAAAATGTCGTGTACGACATTGCCATGCACATCAGTCAGCCGGAAGTCGCGGCCGGCATAGCGATAGGTCAGGCGCAGGTGATCGAGTCCTAAAAGGTGCAAGAGCGTGGCGTGCAGGTCGTGAATGTGCACCTTGTTTTCCTGGGCAAAGAAACCGTAATCGTCGGTGGTTCCCCAGCGAAAGCCCGGCTTTACGCCGCCGCCCGCGAGCCACATCGTGAACCCCTCGGGATTATGATCGCGGCCGTTCGTGCCTTCCGCCGTCGGCGTTCGACCAAATTCGCCACCCCACCACACCAGGGTGTCTTCGAGTAATCCACGCTGCTTCAAGTCCTCGAGCAGACCGGCGATCGGCTTGTCCACTTCCCGAGCTTTCGCTTCGTGGCCGTTCTTCAGGTCGCTGTGTTGATCCCACTGCACTTTGCCGTCGCTGTGAGTGACTTGGATGAAACGCACACCCTTTTCGGCAAACCGCCTTGCCAGCAAACACATCCGCCCGAAGTTGGCCGTTCCAGGATCGTCCATGCCGTATTGTCGCTGCGTGGCGGCGGTTTCGTCGGATAGATCCTCGACCAATGGCATTTCGGTCTGCATGCGGTACGCCAGTTCGAAGGTGTTGATGCGTGCTTCGAGCGACGGTTCGGGGCCCGCTTGCAATTCATGTTCACGATTGAATCGCGAGAGTTGCTCCAACTGGCGCTGTTGCACTTCGCGAGGCAGGCGGTTGTTCTGAATGTAGCGAACGCGGGCCTGATCGGCGGGAACGCTGGCGTTGCCCAGAGGCGTCCCTTGATAAACCGCGGGCAGAAACGCGGCGCCCCAGTTGGTAACGCCGCCATGTGCGAGTGTCGGACAGATAGAGACAAATGCAGGCAGATTCTGATTCTCGGTTCCCAATCCGTAGCTGACCCAAGCTCCGACGCTGGGCCTTACAAAGTTGTCGCTGCCTGTATGCAGTTTTAAGAGCGCTCCGCCGTGGGCCGGATTGGTTCCGTGCACGGAGTGCAGCATGCACAAATGATCGACCTGTTTTGCCACTTCGGGAAACAATTCGCTGACCCAATGCCCTGACTCCCCATGCTGACGAAACTTCCACGGAGTGTTCAGCAGGTTGTTGGTGGGGGCGAACTGCACGCGCGGCTTCGCGAAAGGCAGTGGTTTCCCATCATCGCGGGCCAGGAGCGGCTTGTAATCGAACGTATCAAGATGCGACGGTCCGCCCTTCATGAACAGAAAAATCACGCGGCGGGCGCGAGCCGGAAAATGGGGTGCCTTCGGCGCAAGCGGATTGTCGATCCCGGCAGTGGACTCGTCGTACAAGAGCGATGCAAGCGCAAGCGACCCGAATCCAACTGCCGAATTACGCAGCATCTCGCGTCGGTCGATCGGTTCCCGCATGCCCGCTCGTGCCATGCAATACTCGCATCCGTCTAGGGAAGATAAATGAACTCGTTCGCCGCCAGGATCGTCTGGCAGAGCGCTGACCAGGCTTTGCGTCGACGCACGCCGCTGTCCGACTCGGTGGCAAGGAACGCCTGGTCCAACTCGCCAAGGAATTCCAGCCAAGGTTTTTCATCGCCGGGCGCCGTCGATCGACCGTAGGCGCGCGAAATCAAGTCGCGGATCCGGTCTGCGTCGTCCAGGTCCGGACGAGCCAATTCGTAGTCGGCCAACCGGTCGCTCAACTCGCCCAACAGTTCGCTGTTCATCATCCAAAGCGCTTGCGGAGCGACGGTTGTGGTGGCCCGATCGCCGCTGGGAACGGCGGCATCGGGATAGTCGAGCAACTGGAAAACGTCGTAGACGTTGTTGCGTACGAGCGGCAGATAGATCGAGCGTCGCGGGCTGCGGTAGTCGGTTAAGTCTTTCGAAGTGTGATCGAAGAAGTATTCACGATTTTTCACTTTCAGCAGCGAGCCGCCCATCTGGCGATCCAGCGATTCGGTTGCCGCCAGCAACGCATCGCGAACGGCTTCGGCTTCCAGACGACGCACGTTATAACGGGAGTAGAATCGGTTCTCCGGATCACGCTCGAACGATTGCGGATGGGGGATCGTGCTTTGTTGATACACCGACGACAGCATCATGCGGCGATGCATCCGCTTCGCCGACCAGCCATCGGCGACCAATTGCTGTGCGAGCCAATCGAGTAATTCGGGATGCGAAGGTTTCTCGCCCAACAGTCCAAAATTGTCGATCGTTCGGACCAGTCCGGTGCCGAAGTGCCAGCGCCACAGGCGATTGACGAGCACCCGCCGAGTTAACGGATTGGCGGGATCCACGATCCAGTTGGCGAGCTGAAGTCGTCCGCTTTGCGGCGTTTCGAACTGAGCGGCCACCGTTCCCGCGAGAATGGCTGGTATGCCGCGCTGCACGACGTCACCCAGTTTCAGGTGGCTTCCACGAACGTGCACGGGAACATTGATCGCACTGCCTTCGGCAACGCCCATGGCTGCCGGAATCTCGGGTCCGTTTTTTTCGAGTGCGGCGACTTCCTCGCGAAGCTTTTTGAGTTCTGCTTGCACTTCCGCGGGAAAGAGCGGCTCCAGCTTTTCAGGCAGTGGATCGGGGCGTTTCTCGGAAGTACGAACGGCTTCTTCCGCTTGCTTCACCACGGTTTGAATTCTTTCACGCTCCGTTTTCAGGCGACTTTCGTGTTCGTCTTTGTGGGCCTGCAGTTGGGGCGTCATGAGCGGATTTTCATGCCACCGCGCCACCTTCTTGAAGTTCTCCATGGTGCGGGTGCTTTTGAAGATCCCCGCCATCGCGTAATACTCGGTGGTCGCGATCGGGTCGAACTTGTGATCGTGGCAGCGGGCGCATCCGAAGGTCATGCCAAGCATCGCGCGACCGACGGTGTCGACTTGCTCGTCGACGATGTCCATTTCCATCTTGGTCTCATCGACCTCGGCCAGCACTTTGGCACCGATCGCGAGAAAGCCGGTGGCGACCAGCCGCTCGTGCCGCTGCTCGTTGGATTCCGAGCCGAGCAGGTCGCCGGCGATTTGTTCAACGAAAAACTGATGCAACGGTTTGTCTGCATTCCACGAAGCGACGACATAGTCGCGATAACGCCAGGCGTTGCCGAAGGCGACGTTCTCATCGAGGCCGTTCGAGTCGGCGTAGCGGGCGACGTCGAGCCAATGCCGGCCCCATCGTTCGCCGTAAGCCGGTGAAGCCAGCATGCGGTCGAGCAACCGGTCGAATCGATCGGCGTGGAGATTCGATTCGAATTCCTCTTGCGCCGCAGGATCAGCGGGAAGTCCGGTCAAATCGAAGGCGGCTCGTCGCACCAGTTGCCACGGCTGCGCGGCGGCTGCAGGCTCCAGTTGCTGATCTGCGAATTTGTCCCGGATCAGGGTGTCGATGGCGGATTGCGCCCAGGCGGTCGGAACGGCAGGCGGCAGTCCGGTCGGGGCGATCGGATAGAAAGCCCAATGGTCGCGCTTGTTGCTGGCGGGCTTACCCGAGTCCGGAAAGTGTGCGCCGTTGCGGATCCACTGAGTCAGATCGGCAATTTGCCGGTCGGTTAGTTTTTCTTTGGGCGGCATCCGCAGTTCCGGATCGGAGTGCGTAACCATTTGCAGCAGCGGGCTGTCGTCCGGATTCCCGGGAACGACGGCCGGACCGGAGTCGCCGCCTCGAAGCAGAGCGGTTCGCGAATCGAGACGCAATCCGTTCCACTGCTTCTCGGGGCCATGGCACTTGAAGCAACGATCAGCCAAGAGCGGCCTGACCGACTTCTCAAAGAATGCAAGGTTTGCCGCCGCCGCGGCCTCGTCCGCGCGAATGCCATCCGATGCGACAAACAGCATGGAGGTGAACCCCATGGCGAAGGCAATCAGGCCGATGCGTGTCGTACGGAAACGATTTAGGCTTTTTGGCGTCATGGTCGTCTCGCTCGCTTGCGGAACTTCGGAGCATCCCTCGAATGAAACCAAGGCGGCACTCAAAACGCAACGCAGGATCCCTATCAGCGTACTCCTAGGGCCGCGTCTCAGGCAATCGTTGTTCCAGCATCGGCTGCTGACCGGGAGCTCCCGTCGGGACGTATTGTACCGGTTTTGACTCCAGCACATTCCCGTTCTCGTCCTGCTTCGTCACCAGCTTTCCGTCGGCGGTAAACGATTGGCGATCGGTGCCGCGAATCCGGGTCCAGCCTTGCAGTTGTCCTTGATCATCGTAGCGGTATTCGTCTCGCCATCGCTTGGGAAGGGCGATCAACGGATCGACGTAATTCTCCGCAACTTCCGCGTTCGCGTAATCGACACTCACAATCCGTCGGGACTCATCGTAAACCCGTTGCTCGTTGTCGAGGAACATGACCGAGATAAACGCGGGTGCCGAGACGCTCTCGTCGCTGATCGCGAATACGCCAATGTCCACTCGCGTGGATTCGATGCCCGGATTGGCGGGAACAGGTTGTCGTGAGTGGTAGGGAATTTGCAGGGACACGACCGACCCCGATTCGTTTTTCGGTTCGATGACGATCTCATTGGCGTTGCCGCGCAGGACCTCCCAGCGGTATTTCAGCGGCCGCTGGTTTACGTCGCGGCTGTTC
>JBJOLO010000444.1:0-6023 GCA_046045565.1 Planctomycetota bacterium
GATTCCAATCCGCAGCGACGAGGCGTAAAGCGATTCGGCGGCCAGCAGGTAACGGCCGGCAGCATTCTCGTGCGACAAGTCGGTACGAAGTTCTTCGCTGGCAAGAACGTCGGCCAGGGTCGCGATTACACTCTCTTTGCTCTCATCGATGGCGTTGTCCAATTCGATCAGGGTGGTCGCCGGGTGAACATTACCACCGCCTCCTAGTGCAGAAGCCAACTGGGAGTGTGCCGGCGGCGCTCGGCACGCTCAGATGGCAAACCCCGTCACACTCAATTCCTACGATTCGATGGTTCGGCGTGGGCTTGAGCTGGTTGAATGGGAAGCTGTGTTTGGGGAACTGTGTTTGGGAAGTAGTGGTTCGGAAACGGATCAGGTTGGTTGAAATCGCTTAACGGCTGATTCACGCCTGGCGCGTTTATGGGAAATCGAGCGAAGGGACGTCCGACGTGGGCGTCCCTTTTTTTGTGGACCGATCAATGGTTGTCAGGATCTTATGTTTGTCGATCGAGTGGTGATTGAGGTTCAAGGCGGCGATGGCGGCGATGGCTGTGTGAGCTTTCGTCGGGAGAAGTACATTCCGCACGGCGGTCCCGACGGCGGCGATGGCGGCAGTGGTGGTTGCGTGATCATGGAGGTGCACGAAGGAACCAACAGTCTGGCGGCACTGGCGCATCGCAAGAGTTGGCGAGCTGATTCCGGGGAACGAGGCCGGGGAGCCAATTGCACGGGGCGAAGCGCGAATGACATCGTCATTCCGGTGCCTCCCGGCACGGTCGTAACGGACGCCGATCGGAATTTTGTGATCAAGGACCTGACCGATCTCGGGGAACGATTCATTGCGGCGCAGGGAGGTCGGGGCGGCAAAGGGAACACGCACTTCAAAACGTCGATCAATCGCGCGCCTCGCGATTTCACTCGAGGTGAAACGGGCGAGAAACGTCGGTTGCAACTGGAACTGAAAGTCATTGCCGATGTCGGCTTGATCGGGAAGCCAAACGCCGGCAAGAGCACGATGTTGAGCCGCTTGACGCGCGCCAGGCCGGAGGTTGCCGACTATCCGTTCACGACCAAGTATCCCAATTTGGGGCGAGTGACGGTCGATTTTGAACGCTCGTTTGTCATCGCCGATATCCCGGGCTTGATCGAAGGTGCCCATGCGGGAGTCGGGTTGGGCCACGAATTCCTGCGGCACATCGAACGAGCGGGAATTCTGGTGCATCTGGTCGAGCCCATTCCGTTCGACGGCACCGACCCGCTGGAGAATTATCGCTCGATTCGTAATGAACTGGTTCGCTACAATCTGCAATTGGGAGATCGGCCGGAAATCGTTGTGGTTACCAAAGGGGAACTTCCCGGTGCCGACGAGGTCGTGGATCGATTGAAACAGGAATTGGGGATCGAGGTCTTCGCGGTTTCGGCTGTCACAGGACAAGGACTGAATCGCCTGGTTATGGCGATGGTGAAGACCTTGGAGGGGCACGATGACGCATGACGAAGTTTGTTGCAGTTGATATCGGCAACACGGCGATCAAGCTGGGGCAGTTCTCGATCGGCCCCAAGGCCTCGGTACCGGCCCCGAACCGCGTTTGGGATTTCCGGTTCGAATCGGGGCAATGGTTGTTTCGGCTGGCTGACGCCACCGAACCATCCGGCACGCATGCTCCACTTACCGAAACCACCGCGTGGATCGAGATGGTCGAGGCACTCGGTACGGAACCCACGATTTGGTTCGTATCGAGCGTTCATCGGGCTCGCGAACGGCAACTGGCAGGCTGGTTGACCGGCGCGCGGCCGGCCGACCGGTATCGACGGTTGACGCACTGCGATGTGCCGTTGGCGATGGAGGTTGATTTTCCTGAGCGTGTGGGCTTTGATCGGCTGGCGACGGCGGTCGCGGCCGATCGATTGCGTCCACCGGCGGTGCCTGCGATCGTCGTGGACGCAGGAACGGCGCTCAAGGTTCATGCGGTAACGGCCCAAGGCACATTTGTGGGTGGGGCGATCCTGCCAGGCTATCATCTCGCGGGTCGCGCTCTGGCGGTCGAAACCGACTTGTTGCCGCAAATCGGGGTTTCCTCCCGTGACCCGGCTCCCGTTGCCTTGGGACGCAATACGGAGGCGGCGATCCGCAGCGGTCTGTACTGGGGCTTCGTCGGCGCGGCCCGGGAGCTTGTCGCCCGAATCAGCGGTGAGCTCGAGGGCGATCCCGTTGTTTTCATCTCGGGAGGCGATGCCAAAGGTCTCGTTCCCTATCTCGGCAACGCGGCTCGCTATGTCTCGGACATGTGTCTGGTCGGCATCGCGGTGTTGGCTCAGCCCATGCTGCAGCAGCGTTCATTGACGCGCAACGAGGCCAACGAGTGAGCGCGGAGCATGCCGTGGGTCGCGTAGCCTTGCTGACGCCCGCCGGGCGAGGCGCGATCGCGAGTTTGCGCGTGGAAGGGCCGTCGGCGGTCGAGCAGGTAATGCGGTTTTTCAAACCGGCGGTCTCCCTGCCCGATAACGCGCCTCCATGCGGTCGCATCGTTTTCGGAAACTGGCACTCCTCCAGCGACCAAGTCTCGGAGGAACTGGTCATCCACCGCGACCGTTTCGACGCCGTCGAGATTCATTGTCATGGAGGACAACAATCGGCAAATCGAATTCTGCGTTGTCTGGAAACGGCAGGATGCACCGTTGTCTCGGGGTGGGAACTCGCGCGGTCCGCGATCACGGATCGTTTGGCAGCCGATGCGTTCGAAGCACTCGCCGAAGCGCGGACTCCGAAGACGGCGAGCATCTTGTTGGATCAGTTCCATGGTGCACTGAAAAACGAACTCTTGCACCTCATTGCCGAGGCCCGGCGCGGGGAAAAAAAACAAGTCGAAGCGCGACTGAAAGCACTGCATGAGCGAAGTCAGTGGGGGTTGCACTTGATCCGGCCCTGGCAGGTTGTGCTGACCGGTGCTCCCAATGTGGGAAAGAGCACGTTGTTAAACGCGATGCTCGGATTTCAACGCGCCTTGGTGCACGATCAGCCGGGTACCACACGCGACGTGGTCGCCGAGATCACCATCCTCGACGGTTGGCCTGTGCAACTCGCCGATACCGCCGGATTGCGCGAAGCGATCGATCCGGTCGAACGCGAGGGTGTCGAGCGAGCTCGGCGGCAGATCGCTTCTGCTGACCTGGTGCTGCTAGTCCTTGACCGCGGCCAGCCAGCGCCGGCCGAATATCGATCCGCCATCCAACAGCGGCCCTATCTCACGGTCATCAATAAGGCGGACCTGCTGGCAGCCGACCGGAATGCGGCATCGAATACGGCCCAGTCTTCGCTGCGCCCGACCACAAGCAGCCCGACCACAAGCAGCCCGACCACAAGCAGCCCGACCACAAGCAGCCTGGCGGTGAGCGGCCTGACGGGAGACGGGGTGCCGGAGCTGATCACAGCGATCCTGGAACGACTGGGCGTTCCGAAGTCCGAGCCGGGGCTTGCCGTGCCATTCCTCGATCATCAAGCCGAGGCCATTCGCCAGGCGCGGGAGGCGGTGCAGCTTGACGCGTGGGATCGGGCTGCCGACCTGCTCGAAAATCTCGTTCTAGGACTTGCGCGAGGTCCTGCAGGTGGTCCTGCAGTCGGCTCCTAAGCGGCCTACCGCACAGGTCGTATCAAGGTTTTTCCAGCTCAAGCACTCCAACGGACCCGCAGCAGCACAACGGCAGCAAGCTGGGCGCGAGCCGATGACCGCAGCATCGATCAGGTCGCAGTAGAATCGGACTCGACGATGTCGAGGTGCTCCGCAACGGGAAGCACGAAGATTTTCCCGTCACCCATGCGTCCAGTGCGCGCGACCTCGACAATCCGCCGAACGATCTCCTCGACGCGCTGGTCCTCGACCCACAGCGAAATTTCCACCTTGGGGAGAAACGCTTGCGAGTACTCCGTCTCGCCATACTGGTCGAGGTAATTCTTCTGCCGACCGTAGCCTTTTACTTCTCGCACGCTGAGTGCTTCCAGCGGAGCGAGTTTGAGTCCGTCGAGGACTTTCTCCGCCAGGTAGGGCTTCACGATGGCCAAAACTTCCTTCATGCGCCTGAACTTCGCTTGGGTGCACTTTGCTTGAAGGCCCGGATAAACGGCCGGTCGGGAGTGCCCTGGCGTCGCGGCCTAGCTGAAGAAGTTTTCCCCGAACAAGTTCACTTCGGGTCCGCTTTTCACTTCGATGTCGCCCAGCACCTGCGTCATACAAGCGAGTCGCATCTGATCCTCGTTACCCAGGTACATCAAGCAGCAGGGGATCGGATCGGGGAACGGCAGCTTGAACTTGAGCTTTTCGCGGGCTGTCAATGCGTTGGTGTTTTCCATGCCTTTCGTGATCAGCACGCGGCACGTGCCGCACATGCCGATCCCGTGGCAATTGACAAATTTGTTCAGCGTTTCGCCGAATCCATTGACGCCGCAATTCAGGTTAATCCCGGCCTTGGCCGCTTCGGCTCGCAGCCATGAACCTTGAGGAACTTCGATTTCTTTCTTCTCGTTGACGAATTTGACGATTGGCATTGCCAGTTGACCCCGCGGAACTCGTCGCCTGATGGCCTCCCAACCCGGACAAACTCTGCCCGAGCGATCACATCTCAGCCGCATCCGCCAAATCGCATACACGCAGCCAGCCGGATTCAGACTCAGTTGCTCCAATTCAGGGAGCCACATCCTGGCCCAAATCGCGGCGTCAATCCCAGCTTGCGGAAGGCCCGACTTGCGGAAGGCCCATCATACCCAGGTTGAAGCGGTGAATCTACCGCGCCCTGGCGGGAACGATAAGGGGAGGTGCTGGATGCGGGGTGGCGTGTTTCGAGAGGGGAATCGACTCGGGGGAGGGGGGATTCCGGACATCGCCGATCACGGGACCGTGGGCAGAATGACGTCATCCTGGAGGTGTTTACGGACCCGCCGTAGCACCTCGAGAAAGGCCTCCAAATTCACCGGCTTCGTGATGTACTGCTCGACGTGGAATGATGCACACCGCTGACGGTCCTCCTCGGCGTCAGACGAGGTCATAACAACCACGGGGATGTCTTGCAGACCAGGGTCCGACTTGACCGATTCCAGCACGGCGAATCCGTCCAATTTGGGCAGAACGAGGTCGAGCAGGATAATGTCGGGGCGGGGGGCGCGAGCGAAAATCCCCTGACGCCTTAGGAATTGCAGGGCTTCTTCCCCGTCGCATACCAACGTCAGGCGATGTTGGGAAAGACCTTTCCGCATCGCGGCCATCGAAATCCTGGCGTCGATCAGACTGTCCTCGACCAACAGGATCTCGATCGGTCGTCCGATCACGGTTGCCGGTGCGTCAAGGTCAGTCGCCACCACCAAGGTCCTCGTCGTAGGCCTGCTGTAGGAGCGCGTTCTCACGCGCTTCATGCATCTCAAAGCGGCGACAGAATCGCAAGAAGGCTTTCGCCACTATCCTGATCCAATCGGCCTCGTCTTTTCGATCGTAACCTCCGGCCGCGCGCTCAACAAGTTCCGAGATCTCCAAATAGAGCGCACGATGCTGAGCTCGAAGCAGCAGGGACTCGTGGGATAGCCGCGGGGAGGCCGACACCGGGTTGTCGAAGTACCCGCAGGCTTCCTCGAGCGTGAAATGCAATCCGATCCCGTCGCGAAGTTGTTCGAACAGCCGTACGAACCGTGGAGGGTCAATCGAGGGTGGAAACGGGCTTTCGAGAATTCTCCGCAGTTCCGACATTACCCGCCAAAGTTGATGATTTACTGCCTTGATTTCGTGCAGGGAAGCCGCTCCGCTCGCCCCCGAAGACTCTAGCGGCCGATGCCCCGCTAGGGGCATCGTGTTGAGCATCGCATTCGTGATGAGCGTCATGATCGGTCTCCCTTGCTGAAAAGTGGAACAGCGAACGTACGAACGGCCCGTCCCTTGTCGTATCGATGGACGCGACAAGAAACGGACTTCAACCTGCCAAGCAACAACGACCCCCGTCATCATGCGCTCGACACCAAACAGATCGTGCATACGACGTGC
>JBJOLO010000450.1:0-3056 GCA_046045565.1 Planctomycetota bacterium
GATCGCGATTGGCCCGGCTGCGGCGAGCAAGAGCTATCTTTCGGTGGATCGGATCGTCGAGGCTTGCAAGGCGTCGAACGCGGATGCGGTGCATCCCGGTTACGGATTCCTGTCGGAGCAGGCCCTGTTCGCGGAAAGGCTCACTGCTGCAGGGGTAGTCTTTATCGGTCCGAAGCCGCACGCGTTGGCCTCGATGGGCGATAAGTTGACATCAAAACAGTTGGCCAAGTCCGCAGGCGTATCGGTTATCCCTGGTTCAGCGGACGCCGTCGCGGACGCCCAGGCTGCCGTTCGGGCGGCTCGAGCGATCGGCTACCCGGTGATGCTGAAAGCCAGTGCTGGCGGTGGCGGGAAAGGAATGCGACTCGCCGCCAACGACGCGGAGTGCCGTGAAGGATTTGAGCGGGCGACGCAGGAAGCTGCGGCGAGTTTCGGGGACGGACGCGTTTTTGTCGAAAAGTACATCGAGCAGCCTCGCCATATCGAGATTCAGGTTTTGGCGGACGGTCACGGAACGGTTTTGCACTTAGGTGAGCGGGAATGCTCGTTGCAGCGTCGACATCAGAAGGTGATCGAAGAGTGCCCTTCGTCGCTGCTCGACGCTCGCACGCGTGCCGCCATGGGACAGCAAGCCGTCGCGCTGGCGAGGGCCGTCGATTACCAGTCCGCCGGAACCGTTGAATTCGTCGTGGACCCGCGGCGCAATTTCTATTTCCTGGAGATGAACACGCGACTGCAGGTGGAGCATCCTGTCACGGAGCTGGTGACAGGGATCGACCTTGTTGAATGGATGATTCGTATCGCTGCCGGGGAACGGTTGGAGTTAAAGCAGGAGGATATCCGCTTTGATGGATGGGCTTTGGAGTCGCGCGTGTACGCGGAGGATCCGTCGCGCGGTTTTCTTCCGTCCATCGGTCGATTAAAGCGGTTTCAGCCCCCCGCTGCTTCGAAAGCGGTGCGAGTCGACACCGGCGTATTCGAAGGCGCAGAAGTGTCGATGCACTACGACCCGATGATTGCCAAGCTTGTAACGCACGGCGAGACCCGGGACGCCGCCATCGAACGGATGCGTGAGTCGCTCAATGAATTCGTCGTGCGCGGTCCAGCGAACAACATCGCGTTTCTCGCTGCCATCGTGGGCCATCCGCGTTTCCTCCGCGGCGAGCTCAGTACACAATTCATCAGTGAGGAATTTCCCGACGGTTACCATGCCTCGGGGGTCAGGCACACACAGCCTGAACTATTGATCTCGGTGGCGGCGGCCGTGTTTAAACGCGGTCAGCAACCTGCGATGGACGCAGGTCAAACCGAAAGCGAGCCCCAGACGCGCAAAGAGCGCTACGTGGTCCTGCTTGACGGTGAATCGCACGAGATCGCGATCGCGTGTTGCGGGACTCGGTGCGATGTGCAGATCGACGGGACTGTGCATCGGGTGGAGAGTGAATGGCGTCGAGGCGAACTTCTATTTCGCGGTAATTGGAATGGGCGGGCCGTCCATTTGCAGGTCGATTGCCTTGATGTCGGCTATCGAATCACACACGATGGTGTTCAGGTGAACGCGCTGGTTGTCACGCCCCGCATTGCGGAACTGCTTCGTACCATGCCGGCGAAAAGCAAGGGCGGCGCGTCGAAGCATGTGTTGTCGCCGATGCCGGGAATGCTCGTTCAGATGATGGTCGAGCTCGGGCAGACGGTGCGAATCGGTCAGCCGCTGGCGGTGATTGAGGCGATGAAGATGCAGAATCCGCTGAATGCCGACCGGGATGGGAAGATTGTGGGCATTCTGGCGTCGGTGGGCGAGACGCTTGCGGTCGATCAGCCGATCCTGGAATTTGAATAACGAAAATAAAGTAGAGACAGGTGTAGCCATGGCAGTTCGAAATCTGCAACGCATTTTCCGGCCGCGGCATGTGGCCGTGCTTGGGGCGAGCAACAAGAAAAGCAGCGTGGCAAGTCGAGTGCTCAAGAACCTCAAGCAATCGGGCTTTCCCGGTCCGATCTATCGCGTGAATCCCAAATACAAGCGATTGGGTAAGGAGCCATGTTACGCATCGGTGGCAGACCTTCCCGGTCCTTGCGATTTGGCGGTGATTTGCACGCCGGCAGCCACGGTGCCCGATCTTGTGCGACAGTGCGGCGAGGCAGGGATTCTCGGCTTGGTGGTTCTGTCGGCCGGTTTTCGCGAGACCGGCGCCGCGGGGGCGGAACTCGAGCAAGTGGTGCGCGCCGAATCGGCAAAGTTCGACGGCATGCGCATGATCGGTCCGAATTGTCTGGGAATCATCGCCCCCCACGCAGCACTCAATGCAAGCTTTGCACAAGGTACGCCGCCGAAAGGAAACATTGCGTTCATCTCTCAGTCGGGCGCGCTCTGTACTTCGGTGCTGGATTGGGCGCTGCGTGAGGAGATCGGGTTCTCGCACTTTGTCTCGGTGGGAAACATGCTCGACGTCGGCATCGGCGACTTGATCGACTATTTTGCGACCGACGGCGTCACCGATTCGATGATTCTGTACGTGGAATCGATTACGGAATCACGCGAATTCATGTCAGCGGCAAGAGCGTTCTCGCGAAAGAAACCGATCATTGCATACAAGGCCGGGCGGTTTGCCGAGTCGGCACAAGCGGCCGTGTCGCATACCGGTGCAATGGCAGGTGTGGACACGGTGTATGAAGCGGCATTCAATCGTGCCGGTGTGGTGCGCATCTTTGAGATGGCGGACATGTTCGACGTGGCGGAACTCTTGGCGCGCTCCAAGGTTCCACGCGGTCCCCGGTTGGCCATTGTCACCAATGCAGGTGGACCGGGAGTGATGGCGATCGACGCCCTGCTCGATCGCAAAGGCAAGCTGGCAAAGCTCACTCCCGAGACGATGGAAACGCTCAATCAACACCTGCCCAAAGCCTGGTCGCATAGCAACCCGATCGATGTGCTCGGTGATGCGTCGGCCGAACGCCTGGGAAAAGCGGTTGATATTGTGCTGGGCGATTCCGAGGTAGATGCCGTATTGGTGGTGTTTGCTCCGCAAGCGATGAGCAAACCGACGGATGCGGCG
>JBJOLO010000502.1:0-5117 GCA_046045565.1 Planctomycetota bacterium
AAAGACGTCACTTCGTTGCAACGATTGCAGGAAGCGTGCGAGAAGGCGAAGAAGGAGTTGAGCACTCTTCCGCAGACCGACATCAATCTGCCGTTTATCACGGCTGATCAGAATGGCCCCAAGCACTTGCAGATGACGATCACGCGAGCGAAGTTCGAAGAGCTCAGCGACAAGTTGATCGAGCGTTGCCGCAAGCCGGTGCTGCAGGCGCTGAAAGATGCGAAGTTAAACCCCTCGGATATCGACGAAGTGGTGCTGGTCGGTGGTTCGACCCGCATCCCGAAAGTCCAGCGGATGGTCAAGGACATCTTCGGCAAGGATCCTCACAAGGGTGTGAACCCGGACGAGGTGGTCGCCGTAGGTGCCGCGATCCAAGGCAGCGTGCTGGCCGGCGACCGCAAAGACGTGTTGCTGCTAGACGTCACGCCGCTGACCCTCGGCATCGAAACCGAAGGCGGAGTGATGATCGGCATTGTCGATCGCAACACGACGATTCCGGTGGAGAAGAAAAAAGTATTCAGCACCGCAGCAGACGGTCAAACCGCGGTCACCGTTCGCGTCTTTCAAGGTGAGCGTCCGATGGCCGAAGACAATCGACTGCTCGGCACCTTCGACCTGTCGGGCATCGAGCCCGCACCGCGCGGCGTGCCCCAGATCGAAGTCAAGTTTGACATCGACCAGAACGGTATCCTCAACGTGAGCGCCAAAGACCTGGGGACGCGTAAGGAAGCGAACGTACGCATCCAGCAGTCCTCGGGACTTTCGGACGACGAAATCGAGAAGATGCGGAAGGATGCGGAATCGCACGCCGACGAAGACAAGCGCAAGCGGGAGCTTGCGGAGGCTCGCAATCAGTCGCAGCACATGTGCTACGAGATGGAAAAGCTGATGAAGGAGCACGCTGACAAACTGCGTGACGCCGACAAGGAACCGCTGACGAAGGCGATTGAAAAAGCACGCAACGCAGCCAAAGGCAACGACGTCGCCGAGATCAAGTCCTCGGTCGACGAACTGCAGCAGGCATCGCAGGCGCTGTCGAAGATCCTGTATCAGCAGTCGGAGACATCGGAGGCGGCGAAGACGGCCTCGCCGGGCACGGCGGGAGGCGATGATGCGATCGACGCCGAGTTTGAAGTGAAGGACTAAGGTGATTCGCTGATTGGCGAGCATCCGTCGCCAGCAAGGTAACGTGATCTTCAGGGGGGTGAGCGAGCCGGCGCAAGTCGTTCGGCTGCTCACCCTTATTTTTGCACTCGCAACGTTTTCATTTGCCGCACAGGCCGCAGGTCAACCACACGGATCGAGGGGAGACACACCATGACATTCCGATTCGAGAAGCTGACGATCAAGGCGCAACAAGCAATTGCCGCCTCGCAAGCGATTGCCACGGAGATGGGGAATCCGGAGATCGACGGCCTGCATTTGCTGCAAGGCCTGCTTGCCGAACGGGACGGTGTGGTGAAACCGGTCCTGGAAAAAATCGGTGCCAACGTCAGCATGATGACGAAGATGCTTGAAGGCGAACTGCAACGACTACCGCGTTCGAGCGGCGGAGCGGCGCCGCAGGTGAACGCTTCCTTGCGACAAGCCCTCGAGGCCTCCGCCAAAGAGGCGGGAACGATGAAGGACGAATTCATCTCCACGGAGCATTTACTGCTCGGCCTGGCAAAGACCAATGGCACAGCAAAAAACCTGCTGCAGATGGCCGGCATACGCGACAGCGACATCATCAAGGCCCTGCAATCCATTCGCGGCACGACCCGTGTGACCGATCAGAATCCGGAAGACAAGTATCAGTCGCTGGAAAAGTTCGGGACGGATCTGGTCGACCGCGCAAGCCAGGGGAAACTCGACCCGGTCATCGGCCGCGATCAGGAAATACGCCGGGTCATCCAGGTGCTCTCGCGACGCACCAAGAACAATCCGGTTTTGATCGGCGAACCGGGCGTTGGAAAAACGGCGATCGCAGAAGGCCTCGCACTCCGCATCGTCGCGGGCGACGTGCCGCAAAGCTTGAAGAACCGCCGCCTGATTGCGCTCGACATGGGCGCGATGATTGCCGGAACGAAATTCCGCGGCGAATTCGAAGAGCGGCTCAAGTCGGTGCTGCGTGAAGTGCAGGCTGCGGGCAATGTGATCCTGTTCATTGACGAGTTGCACACCGTGGTCGGTGCAGGCGCGGCGGAAGGCGGCGCCGATGCGGCCAACCTGCTCAAGCCCGCCTTGGCTCGCGGTGAACTCCGCTGCATCGGCGCAACGACGCTCGACGAATACCGCACGCAGATCGAAAAGGACGCCGCCTTGGAACGGCGATTCCAGCCGGTCTACGTCGGCGAACCGTCGGTCGAAGACACGATTAGCATCCTGCGCGGATTAAAGCCGCGTTATGAAGCGCATCACAGCGTCGAGATTCGCGACGGTGCACTCGATGCTGCCGCCCGCTTGTCTCATCGCTATATCAACGATCGATTCCTCCCGGACAAGGCAATCGATTTGGTCGATGAAGCGGCAAGCAAACTCGCCATGGAACTCGAAAGCGTGCCGACAGAAATCGATGCCGTCCAGCGACGACTGCGGCAATTGGAACTTGCCGCCCGCCAGTTGGCCGAAGAACCCGAAGAGAGTGCCCGGCAAAAGCTCGACGAGATCGAAGCCGAGATTACCGAACAGAAACAAACGCTGGCCAACCTGCGCGAGCAGTGGGAAGCGGAGAAATTGGGCGTCGGCGACGTGCAAAAAGTTCGATACGAATTGAGCAAGGCCGAACACGATTTCTCGCAACTCGACGCCGCCATCAAAGAAAAGCAGTCCGCTGGAATCCCCGTGAGCGAGACCGAGTACCAGAAATTGTACGAACTCGACCTTCGCGTTCGCCAATTGAAAAAGCGGATGGAATCGGAACCCGAGAGCGGCCCGCGAATGACCTCGGAACGCCGCCTGCTTCGCCAGGAAGTGACCGAAGAGGAGATTGCCGAAGTGGTTTCCGCCTGGACGGGGATCCCCGTTTCAAGAATGCTCGAAACGGAGCGTGCCAAACTGCTCGTCCTTGAAGAGCGTCTGCATCAGCGCGTGATCGGACAAGATGAGGCCGTCGAGGCGGTGGCGAACGCGGTCCGCCGCAGTCGCAGCGGTCTGCAGGATCCCAATCGACCGATCGGCTCGTTCATCTTCCTGGGGCCGACCGGCGTTGGAAAAACCGAACTCTGCAAAGCGCTAGCTCAAGTCATGTTTGACGACGAGAACGCTTTGGTGCGGCTCGACATGAGCGAGTTCATGGAACGACACACGGTGAGCCGGCTGATTGGTGCTCCTCCCGGTTACGTCGGTTACGAAGAGGGTGGAAAGCTCACCGAAGCCGTGCGCCGACGACCTTATTGTGTCATCCTGCTCGACGAAATCGAAAAGGCGCACCGCGATGTGTTCAACATCCTGCTGCAACTGCTGGATGACGGTCGCCTGACCGACAATCATGGGCACACCGTCGACTTCACCAACACCGTCGTCGTGATGACCAGCAACATCGGCAGTCAGTCGATTCAGCAGATCACCGAGCAAGGTGGCAGCGAAAACGAGATGCGCGACATGGTGAAAGAGGCGTTGCGGCAGCAATTCCTCCCGGAATTCCTCAACCGTATCGACGAGACCATCGTGTTTCATCCGCTGCGGCGTGACCAGATCGAACGCATTGTTCAGCTGCAACTCTCGAAACTGCAGCAACAACTCGCCGATCGCGGCATCCGACTGGTTGTGACACCGGCTGCCGCCAGGGCGATTACCGTCGAGGGCTACGATCCCACCTACGGCGCTCGCCCCATCAAACGCGTGATTCAACAGCAAATCCAGAATCCGCTCGCATCCGAATTGCTGCGTGGCGAGGTCACCGAAGGAGGAACGGTAACGGTCGACTATGAGCACGACGGCTTCGTCTTCCAGACCGGAACGCCCGTCGAGTCGGCGGAAAGCTAAGGCGGACAGTCGAGGCGACACTTGCTTTGCCATGACCACGGCAAGTGTCGTCCTCAAGCGCGCTCGGAGCAGCAGATCGTCATACCGAAGCGGGAATCCGTTGCCACAAGATGCGAAGGCCGTTGAACACCACGATCACGGTGCTTCCCTCATGGCCCAGCACGCCTAACCACAGCGGCAGATTCGCAAAGGACGACAGCACCAACGCTGCGATCATGCCGAAAGCGATCATCATGTTTTGACGGACACGATGGCGGGCGACACGACTGATCCAAACAGCAACCGGCAGCCCTCGCAAATCGTCACCCATCAGAACCACATCGGCGACCTCCAGCGCCACATCCGTCCCGGCGCCTCCCATCGCGATGCCCAGCCGAGCCGCCGCAAGTGCAGGCGCATCGTTTACACCATCGCCAACCATCGCGACCCACTGACCTTCGGCGGAAAGCCGTCGCAATTCCACCACCTTTTGATCGGGCAGCAAGCCTGCGCGAACATCGTCGGCACCAATGCTCGCCGCGATGTTTTTGGCAACCCGTTCGTGATCGCCAGTCAGGATTACGACTTTGCGAATGCCTAGGCGCCTTAAGCTCACGAGGGTCTCAGCCGCCTCGGGCCGAGGTTGATCGGCCATGGCGACGATTGCCCCATCCGCTTCGCCTTCGACAAGGATTAACAGGGCAGTCTGTCCTGCCTCGCGCAATCGAACCGCTTCGGCGGTCATCGCCGGCGGCACCTGCATGTCATGCGAAGTGAATAAGCCTTCGCGTCCGACGCCAATCCAAACGCCGTCGATGCGGCCGTGAACGCCGAGTCCGACGTGGCTATGAAAGTCGGTCAAGACACCTCTGGCGATCGGAATACCGCGACGCTTCACGTCCTCCACCAGCGGCGCTGCCAAAGGATGCTCACTCCGCTGCTCCACCGCTGCCGCCAAACTCAATAGCCGCGACAGCTTCGAGGTATCCGGTGTCCAGATTTCGGTGATCGCCGGCTTTCCGAGCGTTGCGGTTCCCGTTTTGTCCATCGCAAGCACATCGACCTTTGCCAGTGATTCAACACTCATCGCCCCCTTAAACAACACCCCATGTCGCCCGGCTCGTGCGATCGCCGACAGCATCACGGCAGGCGAGCCCACCACGACGGCGCAG
>JBJOLO010000506.1:0-2654 GCA_046045565.1 Planctomycetota bacterium
AAAGACGTCGAGTTCTTCAGCGAGGTTTCTCCCGAGGTCGAAAACGAAATGCGTCGCGCACTGCAAATGGGCTTTCGACGCAGTTTGGCTCAAACCAAGCAACTCACGCGCCCTGCCGCCATGCCTCGTCGCGTGCTTGCCGCGACTCCAGCGCGAAGCGATCTTGCCGTAACGCGAAAGCCCGATCCATCCCGGCCACCACGACCGCCACGCTGACGCGCCTACCAACCTTGCCCACACCAATACAACGTCGCGTGCGTTTGCTACCATAACCGCGACATCGAGCTTTCCGTCCATCCATCCCTGCCGTCTATTTTTCCAGCGAGTTTCCCCATGCGTTGCCTATCCGTCACTCGAAAGCAGCCCTGCCTATTCTCCGCCACGTTGTTCTTCGCCCTGATCGTGCCGATGATCTCGAGCACCACGCTCGTCGCATCCGACTGGCCCGCCTTTCGCGGACCGCGAGGTGACGGCTACGCCGTGAATGACGAAGCGCCCACGAAATGGAGCGATCAGGAGAATATCGCCTGGAAGGTCGCGCTGCCGCGTCCGGCAAACGGAAGCCCGATCGTCTCGCGCGGCCACGTGTTTGTCACTTCGGCGCAGGACGAGAAAGGACATCAACGCAGCCTGTACGCATTCGACCGCAAGACAGGCAAAGAACTGTGGGTACGCACGGTCAACATCGACAAAGACCTTCCGACTCACGAGACCAATCCGTTTTGCGGAACAACGCCCGTGTCGAACGGCGAACGAGTGGTGGTATGGCATGCTTCCGCAGGCCTTTACTGTTATGACTTCGCCGGCAAGGAACTTTGGAAGCGCGACCTCGGTGAGTATCAACACATGTGGGGCTACGGAACGTCTCCCGTGCTCGATGGCGATCGTGTTATTTTGCACACAGGCCCGGGAAAGAAAGTCTCGTTGATTTGCTTAAGCCTGACCGATGGCAAGACACGGTGGCAGCATGATGAGCCGATCGAAGGGGATGGAAACTACAATACCACGATGAAGTACATGGGCTCATGGGCCACGCCGCTGATCACGAAGGTTGGCGAGACCGTGCAAGTGATCTGCCCCTTCCCGACGCGCGTCGTGTCATTTCAACCAGCGGATGGCAAGACGCTTTGGATTTGCGACGGCATTCGCGGACCGAAGGGCGATCTTTCGTACTCATCGCCGATCATCGTCAACGATCTTTGTTTTGTAACCGGCGGATTTAACGGGCCCAGCATGAGCATTCGGCTGGGCGGGTCGGGCAACATCACGGAATCACACCGAGTCTGGCGATTGGAACAGAATCCTCAAAGCATCGGCAGCGGAGTGGCTCATGACGGTCACGTCTATCGACCGAACGCCGGGCCCGGCACGATCGAATGCATCGATCCGAAGACAGGCAATGTGCTGTGGACGGAACGAGCCGGCGGCGGCACCTATTGGTCGTCGATCGTGTCGGCAAACGGATTAGCCTACGCCGTAAACCAGAATGGCGGCACCGTCGTCTTTCGCCCCAATGCCAAGGCATTTGAATCCGTGGCCATGAACGAATTGAAAGAGGCAACGAACGCAACGCCTGCCATTTCCGACGGGCAGATCTTTTTCCGCACCGCCGGTCATTTGATTTGCGTTGGCAAGAAGTAGTTGGCTGCCCACGTCGATTGGTGCGATCAAACCTGATCAGCAGCTGACCTGATCGCGCACCAATTCACCGAACAGTTCAGGGCGTCGCGTTCGCAGCGTGTAATTGGGATGGCTGCGGGCGGCCGCTAGGAGCGTGGCATCGAGATCCATCACGATCATTTCGTCGCGAATGCGTTCGGTTTGTGTGTGCTTGAGGATATCGCCGTTCGGCGCGATCACCATGGCGCCTCCCGGATGATGCGGCTGGTTGAAATGTTCGCGCGGTAGCGAATCAACATAACCGGCGCGGCCGGCTTGATCGACGTAGACGCAGAAGCAGGCATTCTCACGCGCTCGCATGCGGTAACTGCTCGCGAAAAAATCAAACACTTTGCGACGCACCGCCGACTCAGATTCGGGCGTATCCTCCCAGCGACCTTCGCGAGCCGCATGCGGCATCAGGATCAGATCGGCGCCGCGTAAGGCAAGAATCCGCGCCACTTCGGGAAACTGATTGTCGTAACAAATGACGATGCCGACCTTGCACTTGCCCAGATCGAACACGCGTATCTCCCGCCCACCCTTGTAGAAAAACGACTCGTCGCGCGACATGTGCAGCTTTCGCTGTTTCCCGATATATCCCGCCGGACCAAAGATCGCCTGCGTGTTGTAGACGATGTCGTTTTCCTTTTCGCTGAAACCGGCGCAGAGAAAAACCCGTTTGCGCTTCGCCAGATCTTCCAGTACTGAGCAGCTCTCGCCCCCGGGAATCGGCTCGGCAATGTCCCATGTATTCGGCGTGCAATGTCCGTGCACCACCAGTTCCGGAAACACCACCAACTCTGCGCCTGCCGCAACCGCTTCGTCGCAATACGCTTCCATTCGGGCCAGCGTTTCACCCCGTTTCCCCAACTCGCTGTTCATGCTCACGGCAGCGATTCGCAGACTCTGCATCACGATTTCCCCTGAAAATACGGGCAATATCAACCTCACCGCGTGCACAGTATTGCAACCGATCACGGCGAAAGCAAGCA
>JBJOLO010000508.1:0-2612 GCA_046045565.1 Planctomycetota bacterium
GCAGCACTTCCAGTTTCATCGCTGCCATGGCCGCCACATCGTGCAACAACGCAAGCTGTTGTTCCAACAGCTCGGCAAAGGTCGCCACCTCCACCACCGCCAGAACCTGGTCCTGACTAACAAGTGGAACGACCGCAAGCACCTTGGGCGGCGACTGGCCTAATCCCGAGCGGATGCGGACGTAGTCGGGAGGCAGGTTGCTCAATACAATCGGTTTTCGCTCGACGGCCGCTTGCCCGATCAGGCCTTCGTCCGTAGCGATACCGGTTTCAGCATGCGAGGACGAACCGCCGTAGCAGCTGGTCAAGTAAAACCGCTCGTCGAGTCGTCGCACATGGAACGCACCAAAGCCGCCTCCCAACAAGGGCACCAGTTTCGAGAGCAACCGTTCAGCGAAAGTCGAGAGCACTCCCTCAACCTGCAGTGATTCTGCAATTTCATTTACGCACGACTTCACCCACCGCTGGCGGTCGGCAGCCTCGACCATCCGGCGATAGCTCTCCATCGAACGGGCGACTTCACCGATTTCGGAATCGTCCTGCTGATGGCCAATCGTAACGCCGACTTTTCCGGCCACCAGATCCCCCAGATTCCGATTCAGCGTGGTCAATGGATTCACGACTCTCTGCCTGTAGAACAATAACAGCGCCCCCAGAACGGCAGCGGCATTCAGAACCAAAGCACCGATCGCAATCCAACTCGCTGTGTTTGCCTGACTCGCCAGCGTGGCAGCATCTCGGGAAAGTCGCTCAGCCATCAATTGCCCGCTCTCGTCGATCGGCTGCATGATCCGATCTTTGGCCGCACGATAGGCGTCGCCGAACACCAGCGAAATCGCCTCCTGCAGATTTTTGTTCTCGACCGCAGCAATCGCCCGGTTTTCCAGCGAGATCAACTCATCAGAATTCTGCTTGGCACGCACAATGAGAGCCAACTCGCGTTCGGTGATCCCGAGTTCTTTTAAACGCTCAACCGCCTTGTCGCGCGACTGATCCTCGTTCAACTCCTTTTGAAAGGCATCGAAATAACGTCGATCACCGGTCGCCGCATATCCGCGCACGTTTCTCGTAAGCGTGTCGCTGCCCGCTGCCAATTGAACCGCCATTCGCGACGATTCGTGCCGGATCGAATACGCCTTTTCCTCAAGCTGACGCAAACGCAACGAATAGATCGCCGAAAGCAAACTGACGATCGTTAACAAGATGACCCCGGCCGTGATACCGCGGCTCGTCTGTCGGATGCGTGATGACATGGTTACGTTCTTTCCCACCGAATCGCCAAGATTCCTTCGTCTGTTCAGAAAGTGTGGCGGATGTTGCTCCTTGCTGCAATATTCACACAACTCCCCCCCCCACTGAAATCCGTGCGGCTTTATGGGATTCCCATCCGAATACGATCGGCTTCAGCAAGTCGTCGGCCAACCAAGCCTTGAATCGACTTTGTTCATTCGCACGCCCGTGTACGGGCCGCGTGGCGTCGGTGGCAGTCACCATGCATTCCGTTCCCGCCCCTTTTATTGCCACCACAGCAATGCAACATCACGAACGCCTTGGCATCGCCTCTCGGCAGTCGGCAAACAATCTTTTCGCTATCGAGGTGCGTTAAGCGACGCATTTGCTGTGAGAAACTTTCGCTAAATCCACCCCCACGCCACTGCGTTTCCGCTTGCCACCGCGATAGAATCTCGAGTGTCTCACTGCGGGAATCCATCTTCCTGCGAAACTGCATTCCGAACCCAACACGGATCACGCACTATGCTGCAAAACGTGTCTCGTCGTGAACTTCTGGCAGCCGGACTCGGCGGGCTTGCCGCACTGCAGCATACAGCCCTGCTCGCCGATCAAACCGCGAATGACCTCGACGTCATCGATTGTCACACCCACTTCTACGATCCCACCCGCCCCGAAGGGATTCCGTGGCCAGCGAAAGGAACGCCACTCTACCGCACGGTCCTGCCCAAACACCTCCGCGAACTCAAACAATATCGACGTGTCACGGGCACCGTGATTGTCGAGGCGAGCGATCGTCTGGAAGACAACGCTTGGCTGCTGGGACTTGCGAAAGACGATCCGTTTGTCGTCGGCATCGTCGGGAACCTCACGCCCGGCGCACCAGGCTTTGCCGATCACTTAAAGCGATTTGCCGCCGATCCGTTGTTTCGGGGCATCCGCATTTCGACCGACCTGCTGCGCATGCTGCTCGACAAAGACGAACTCCGCGATCTGCAGCGGTTCGCCGAGCGAGATCTGACGCTCGATGTGAATGGCGGCCCGGACACTCCCGCGGAACTGGCTCGCCTCGCCAGTCGCTTGCCCGACCTGCGCATCGTTCTGAATCACATCGGAAACGTACGAATCACCGCGGAGCCACCGCCTGCTGATTGGGTTGCAGGCATCCGCGCCGCAGCCAAACAGCAAAATGTCGCGTGCAAAATCTCGGCGATCTGCTGGGCCGCCGCTCATGATGGAAAGAATGCACCTACAGAACTTGACTACTACCGTCCCTACATCGACACCGTTTGGAACGCGTTTGGCGACAATCGCGTCATCTATGGCAGCGACTGGCCCGCCTCGGAGAGTGCCGCCGATTACGCGACGCAGCAGCGCATCGTC
>JBJOLO010000539.1:0-6607 GCA_046045565.1 Planctomycetota bacterium
GTCGCACTGAATACACCGATCGCTTTTCTTGGTTCGCGCCCGGACGTCGACCGGCTCTTACCGGCCCTGGATGTCTTCACACTCACTTCCAAAATGGAAGCCAGTCCGGTCTCCATTTTGGAGGCTGCCGCCTGCGGTATTCCGGTCGTCGCGACCAACGTCGGCTCGATCGGGGAAACGATCCTGCCTCGACAAAACGGGTACTTGGTGCCCGTCGATGACGTTGACGCCATCGTGGCGGCATGGAGGGAATTGGCAGCAGACCGCGAGCACAGGCAGGCAATGGGAAAGACCGGTAGGAATCAGGTCGTTCAGCGCGCGTCCCTCGACGTGATGGTCGACGGGTACCAGGAGCTGATTCAACGAATTTATGACCGCAAATGCGGCGGAACCGGGCCCATTCGACAATCTTCAACGAACCCCGAAATGGCGATGCCGGTGCCCGAAGAGGTTGCTTAGGCGGGAATTACGCGGATTTTCTGACGGCTTGCGGCAGGTTCTCTTAACCCACTCCGGCATTTCGACCGGTTTCCGCAGCCGATTCATCGTGGTTATATTGGCAACATGGGAGCCGACTTGTCGTCTCCTGAAAAACGATGCTGCCCCTGTACCCATCGACCTGCTGGTCGCTTAATCCGTTCGGCACATGAATCTGACTATTTCCGTTCTTGCGTTCGTCGCCAAAATCGTCAGCGGCGCATCGATACGCTGGATCGAATGCACGCCGGATGTCTGCCAGCGAGTTTATTTCGCCAACCATACGAGCCACTTGGATGCCCTGCTGCTTTGGTCGTCGCTGCCCAAGGAGGTTCGGGAAGTTACCCGTCCGGTGGCCGCGAAAGATTACTGGAACAAAGGACCGCTGCGACGGTACATTGCTCGAACTTTCAATGCGATCCTGATTGACCGGACGGAGATCAAAGTGCATCAGAGTCCGGTCGATCTGATGCTGCAGGAGATGGGCACTCGCTATTCTGTGATTGTATTTCCTGAGGGAGGCCGTAACACCGGCGAGGACCTGGGGGAATTCAAGAGCGGCTTGTATTATCTGGGAAAGAAGCGACCCGATCTGGAGTTGGTTCCCGTTTACCTGGACAACATGAACCGCATTCTGCCTCGTGGCGAGTTTCTGCCCGTACCGTTGCTAAGTTGCATTACGGTCGGCCCGCCGATTTGGCTGGAGGCCGGCGAGCCTAAATCGCAGTTTTTGCGACGAGCTCGAGAGGCTGTACTGCGTTTGAAAGATCTGTAGGCTTAAGTCGGATTGGATCTCTGGACGAGTTGTGAACGAAACCATGCTTGAGCTTCAAATCGTGACCTTTAGTAAGACACTCCTGGGCGCTTTCCTTACTCCCGAGGCGCACAAGGGAGTCGATCACCCCACGATGTGGCTCCTGGGCATTACCATCGGCATGCTGGCGGCAGCCAATGCGATCGGTTTCTTTCTGGCAAAGCAACCTGAAACCATTGTGAATCCGGCCGTCGTGAAATCGTTCAACCTGCGCATTCGAGCTTGGTGGATGATGTTTGCGATCCTGGTGATGGGGATCATCCTTGGCAAAATTACGACGATCATTCTGTTCGGACTCGCCAGCTTCTGGGCCCTTCGCGAATTTATCACCATGACGCCCACGCGACGTGGCGATCACCGAACGTTGTTCTGGGTGTTTGTCGTCGTGACCCCCCTGCAGTTTGTGCTGGTCGGCATTGGGGCGTACAACTTTTACACGATCCTTATCCCGGTTTATGCGTCGCTCTTTATCTTCGCGCGGATTGCCATTTCCGGCGATCCCAAGCGGTTCTTGGAGCGGTCCGCAAAGATCCAGGCGGGACTGCTGATCTGCGTGTATGCGCTCAGCCATGCGCCCGCGATCCTTTCGATTCAATTAAGCTCGGTTGCAGAGGATGGTAGTCGGGCCGATTGGGACCAAAGCCGCAACCCCGGCCTGCTTTTTTACTTCGTGTTGCTCGTGCAACTCAGCGAAGTTTTTCAGTACATGTGGGGACGGTTGCTCGGTAAACGGGTCATTGCACCGACGATCAATGCCAGTCGGACTTGGGAAGGATTGATGGGCGGTGTCTTGACCACGGGTCTGGTTGGCGGCTTGCTTTGGAAAGTGACGCCCTTTGCCATCTGGGAATCTTCGTTGATAGCGCTGGCGATCGCGATGATGGGTTTTGCCGGATCGATGACCATGTCGGCGATCAAACGCGACCGCGGCGTCCGCGACTACGGGACCTTGGTGCGCGGCCATGCCGGCGTTCTGGATCGAATCGATTCGCTTTGCTTCGCCGCTCCTGTCTTCTTCCATCTCACCCAACTCCTGGCCTTCGCTAATTGAGCCCCCTTTGAGCCACTCGCCTGCAAGCCCAACAACGTCACCCGCAACGGAATCGTCCCAGGAACCATCGAACGCATTCCAAGTCGTGCCGTTTCGCTGGTTCTTCATCGGCAACATCTTGTTTATTTTCGGAATTCAGTTGCAGACGGCCGTGGCGGCGTGGGAGATCTACGAGCGTACCGGACAACTCCTGGACCTCGCGAAGATCGGACTCGTACAGGTCGTGCCCGCGATTCTGCTCGCCATCCCGGCAGGACAACTGATTGATCGTGTCGACCGTCGCAAGGTGATTATCGCCTCGTTGATCTTATTCCTGATTTCGGCGTTGACGCTCGCGGTGCTTTCCTGGGTCTCCGGTCCGGTTGAAGGCATTCTCGCTTGCCTGTTTTTCAACGGCATTGTCCGCGTCGTCCAGCAACCGGCCAAAGCATCGTTGCTGCCTCGATTGGTTCCTCGAACCGTTTTCGCCAATGCCGTCACTTGGAGCACAACGGGCTTTCAATTCGCCTTGGTTACCGGCCCCGCGGCCGCCGGGTTGTTGTTGCGATACCTGGGGCCTCTCAGCGGCTATCTGGTGGCGGCTGTCCTGGCAATCGTATTCATCGCCGCGCTGCTGCAGCTGCCTAACCAACCACCCCAGGCCGCCAGCGAACGGATTTCCTGGGGATCGTTGCTGGCCGGTGTGGCGTACCTGCGTCGCACCCGCTTGCTGCTCGCCGTCATTTCGCTCGATATGTTTGCCGTGCTGTTCGGCGGTTGTACAGCACTGCTACCGGTTTTTGCGAAGGATATCCTCGATAGCGGGCCATCCGGGTATGGTTGGCTTCGCGCCGCACCGGGAATCGGCGCACTCCTGATGTCGTTCACCCTCGCATCGCGACCGCCGATGCGCCGCACCGGACCGGCGCTGTTCGGTTCCGTCGCCGTCTTCGCATTGGCAACCATCGGATTTGGCCTTTCGCGTTCGTTGCCTCTTTCCTGGTTCCTGCTGCTGGTGACCGGTGCATTCGACATGATTAGCGTGATCATTCGTCATACGCTCATGCAACTGTGGACACCTGACGCCATGCGCGGACGCGTTTCCGCCATCAATGGCATGTTCATCTCCGTTTCCAATGAGTTGGGCAGCGCCGAGTCAGGCTACGTCGCCCATCTGTTTGAGCGGCCCGGCGATCCGGCCTTCGGTCCCACCATCTCCACCGTAAGCGGAGGCATCGGATCGCTGATCGTCATCGCAATAATTGCGTGGCTCTATCCCGAAGTCCGCCGACATGGTCGGCTCGATCAGGGACCCGACGAACTCACCCACCCGCCAGCAGCAGCGGATGCGAATCAGGCGTCGCATCAACAACCTGGGTCGCCTGCCTAGTTACCGACTTCGCAAGACGATGGCAGGTTGCCACAGAAAATCATCCCAAGGCCAAAGCGGTCGTGGAATCTTTTCGTAGCGATAGTTCCAGAAGTCGGGCGGTGCACAACCCGGTGCCCGGACACTGAAGATCTCGGCTGCCTTCTGTTCATACACAGCGCGGAATCCGCACGGACTCTTGGCCACCACAACCGCGGCGGCAAACGGATCGAAGCCAGCCGCTTGAAACAATTCCGGGGCGAAATGCGGACCGCTGCGAGACGTCACGATCACTGCCACTTGGCCGGCGCGAAGCACCGCGCATGTCCCCATGTCGATCGACAAATTCTTGCCTAAATGTCCATTCAATACGAATCGACCCTCAAACACCCTCTCCACAACGCCGTCGAAGGCGATGCTCTTTCCGAATCGGGAGTCGCGTACGCCTCCGACACTGCCGCGATAGTTCCAACCAACGCCGTGCGACACGCATGCCTCAACAAGCTCCGGCGAAACGATGGTGACCAGCACCGGTCGTGTCCAGGTATATTTCAGCAATTCTTCCAGGATCCATACGCTATCGCCCGGCGCACCGGATGTCGTGGCGTCCGCCGGATCGCTCAGCACAACCAATCCCTCGCGATGCTGATGGGCCCTCGCCACAGCGTGTTCGATGGACACAAGCTCCGTCATGTACTCCTGCCTGCGCGACCACAGTTTTCCGGCAAGGTCTCGTGACATCGATTCGGCCAACTCTCGCTTTCCGTCCGTAACCACAATGGCTGCCGAACCAAACTCCGGAATGTCGAGCCATGGCTGTACCGTCGCGATTCCGGCAGTCAGCACGCACCGATCCCGTTCCAGTTCGACCAGCCTTCGTTTCATCTCGGCGCTGATGCCGGTCGCCGCCTGCGTAATCGCACGCTCAACCGGAAAGACGGCCGGAATTTTGCAAAATGCCATCTCGGGTTGCGCGTCTTCGAATAGAATCCGCCGCAATAACTCCGCGCCGCGCTGGCCCGTTTCGTAGACATCGATGTGCGGAGCTGTGTGGTATAGCACCAACGCATCGGCATGCCGTACCATTGCCTGCGTGACGTTGGCGTGTAGATCGAGCGTCGCCACGATCGGTACTTCGGGGCCAACTACCTCCCGAACCTTCGCTAGCAAATCTCCCTCCACGTCGGAATGACCTTCCGCCGACATGGCCCCGTGCAGAGCCAGAATCATACCATCCACCGGCAGTGCGTCCCGAAGCGAAGCGAGCATCTCCGCAACGATCCAATCGAATGTCGGCGTGGTAGCCGTGCCACCAGGCCACGCTGGTAAACGTACCAGTCCGACAAGTTCCACCGGTTCCGGCCAGGAGCGGATCGCCTGAATGGCGCCACCTAACTCGTTCACCGTGGCCATCTTCTCGACCAAATCCGAGCCCCGCAAAACCCCAAAAGCCTCAAAGTCGCGTTGCGTCGTTGTAATCGGATTCAGCGTATTGGTCTCCTGCCAGACCTGTCCCACCGCAATTCGCATTTTTGGCACCCTTGACACCTCGACCGTCAGACATGAGACTGGCTTCGTTGCCTTCCTTTGGCAGCGTGAGACCGTAGCTCAGTTGGTAGAGCAACGGACTTTTAATCCGTAGGTCTCGGGTTCGAGCCCCGACGGTCTCATCTCTTTTGCTCCCCTCTCGCTGCTGCGAATCGCCTTCTTCGTGGAAGCTCGCTCAGGATCTGACCCAGAGAAGGACGACGAGTTCTCAAGGCTTTCCGACGTCCCCGTCGACGACTCTCAGATCCCTGATCCTGCCTTGCATCATAACTGTTCGGATCTCCACGGTCGATCAGCAAATAGCGCTGGCACTGAAAGGGGCTCGAGATCCATCTGCACGATGCAAACTGCAAGACGATTCGTCAAAAGTTACCGGCTCGCGCTCAAAAGGGGCAGATCGTTTTTCCGCACCACCACACTCTTTCCACTTCCTCGATAGACTACATTGTGGGTGCCCTCGCGTACTTGAGTCACCATGTCGGTTGGCAGTCATGGGTTTTGATCCCTATTACCAATGGTTGAGCATTCATCCTTCGGAGCGGCCGGCCGATTACTATCGGTTGCTCGGCATCAATCGTTTTGAATCCAATCCGGAAGTGATCTCTCACGCTGCCGACCGCGTGATGCTGCATGTGCGAACATTTCAGCATGGTAAACATTCCGCCGATTCACAACGCATCCTGAACGAACTCGCAACCGCCAGTCGAACTCTGCTGAATCCTGGCCTCAAAGCGAACTACGATCAGGAATTGATCCTGGCGATGAACGCTTCCGCGATACCCGTGGCGCAGGCCATCCCGGTCGCCCGTATCGCCCGTGTAACGAGTCCCCCGCCAACGGACGCTGACAACAACAAGGATGAAATTCGAATTCGACGAGTCAGGCGACGTCGACGCGGAAACCCTGCTCTACAACTTCTCTTGCTCGTGCTCGGGCCGCTCCTCGGTCTCGCGATCCTCTATTACCTGCTCGCGTACGGTTTTCAGGGAACCTTGCAGCCGAAACGCACGATTCAGCCTCCGCCTCCGACAACCGCTCCTGAGCCCGCCACAGGTCCCAAGCCAACTCTACCTCCCAAGGAGCGAGGTCCGAAGTAACGTGTTCTCGACATCGACACTTCCCTTCCTCAGGACGCTGACAGTATGACCCGAAAATCAAACCGTGACTTCAATCGTCGCATGATGCTGGAGACGTTGGCGTACACGGGTTCGACGATTGCAAGTCTGCTGCTTCGACCGTCCTTGCTCACAGGGGTCCTCCGTAACGCTGATCTCGCCGCCTCAGAACCCGTTTCCGGCAAATCCTCTTCACCAACCAAGTTGGATACGCTGCCGATGATTGACACGCACGTGCATGTCATTGGCACCCG
>JBJOLO010000675.1:0-3987 GCA_046045565.1 Planctomycetota bacterium
AAACGCCGTCGATCTGCTGCTGCGGAGGAAACGGGAGGCCGACCAGGTTCAACACGGTGGGATAGATGTCGTAGCAGCCCACGATGGCATCGCTGGTGGCGGCGGGGGCGATCTTGCCGGGGTGCATTCCCAAATTGCGGATGCGGAAACCCTGTAAAAATAGGCGTCAAGCGCTGCTCGCTGAGTTGGCTTCATCTTTGCAACTCATAGGACGGGGCGTCCAGCGCCAGTCCGTGCGGGCGTCGGTGCGGGATAATGCCCTGATGTTGGACTGGCAATCATCCCAGCGCTGGCTGATTACCTGAGCACGTAGTTGGAGCATGATCTCGGCGTTTTCCTCGCGCCAAAACATGCCATTGTTTTTCATTCGCAGGTTGATGACTCGCCGAATACTGCTTTCAATCGCTCCGCTGCCGCGAGGGATGCCGAGCTTCGTGAAGCGATCATAGTTCATTCGGCCCATTTCTCCGTGTCGTTCGAGGTAGGCGATTTCTGTCCTCGCTTGCGAGTCTGAGTGGGCATTCGCCGCCAATTCGCGCAAATCCTCAATCACTTTCCGCCACTGTCCATTCCTCAACTCGGTGCGTAATTCGCGATAAAGGGGCATTCTCTGGCTCTCATTCAATCCGAGCGCAGCCAAGGCTAATGAGATGTGGTGGGCGGCATGGCAATTGTCGAGCACTTGATGGACATTCTCTTTTTTGAGTCCGGCCTTCGAGGCGATGATTGGTATCCGGTCCCAAATCCAGGAGGCACCATCCGCACAGAATGTTACGCTCGCTGCTCCCGCTGCCCCAAGTCGATGTAGGTGCATAGCCACCAGTTCCGCCAGGGCGTCTGGACCGGTCAACGTTCCGTCGATCGTCACCTTGAATTGGCGGTCCATTTTGCCTTGGTCGTCATGCACGAAAATCGTAAGCAGTTTTGGTTCTCGCCAATCCGCGTCATAGGTTTTCACTGCTTGCTTCCGGGAACGCCCAGGAGCGTTTTCCACCGTCAATCCATGCTCGTCGACGAGTGGATTGCGCTTGTCCGCCGCACGCAATTTCCCACGAATTCTCGTACGCCCTCCATCGATTTGCACCGACACTCGCTTGCCTGTTAACTCCTTTCCTGCCGGCAATGTTCCGGCATGCCACTTGTCGATCAGCAGTTTGCGAAGGCGCAACGCCTTTTCGCCACACTGATACGAAATGCGGCGCACCGCTTTGACATCCAGGCTGATGCCACTGCGTTCGAGTTCCTCTCTGGCGAACTCCAGGGACGGGCTTAGGCATGCTTGGCGGGCGACACGGCTGCGCAAACCGGGCGATACGCCATCCACGATTCCGAAAAGCGCGCCATCCAAATGAACTCCGGGCGGCTGTTTCTTCGCACCTTCCGTAACGCGACGAGGTTGGCAGTAGATCCCGTACATCCAAACCGCGAGACCTCCAAGCAAACGCAATTGAACTCGGCGATCTCGCCCTCGATCGAGCGGATAACTGAAACTCCGGCGAAACGCGTCTTGCTTTGCTTGGAGGGAGGGATCCCGCAAAGCAGCGGAAAGAAGTCCACAAACCACCATGTCGCCACCACGAGACATAAGGGCCTGAACCTCTTGTTCGATTTGCGACATTTCGTCGGGGTTCGCTCGAAGACGGGACTGCCAGTTTGGGATCGCCGCCAACAGTGCGCCAAAGAAGTCCCTGGCCGCCACTGCGGCCGATTCGACTACCGGCATATTCTCGCTCATCGCAACTCCCCGCTTGAACATGGTCCATCCCTCCTTGGAATTGGCTCACACTTCCGATGTGAAACGGCGGAGTCTAACCGATCCGGTCGCGATGGCCGACCTCACTCGATCCCCCCTTCCGTGGATCCGCAATTTGGGAATGCGCCCCTTACGACTGCGACAGTGCCATTCAGTCCTGACACCCTGTCTTTACAAAAACCCGCCTGAAGAACGACTGCGGTAGTGTAGGTCGGGTCTCCAGGCCCGACCGATCTGTGAACGGGCCTGGAGACCCGTTCTACGTTTGTCATCCTCATCGAAAGCATATTCAGGAGGAACCCAATGGCGAACTTCCTTCGTCAAAACTGGCTGCTCGATCGTCGGCATGTCTTGAAGGGACTGGGTGTCTCGCTGGCGCTGCCGTTGCTCGACGGCATGCGGCCCCTGCTCGCGGCGGACAAGGCCAATCGGCCCAAACGCAGCGTCTTCATCTACCTGCCAAACGGCGGAGAAGCAAAGGTGTCAGGACTGAATGGCACTGTCGCAGTCGTAAGTGCTTCTACTGCAAGTCCTTTCCCGCCAGAAGACGAGCCTTGAGCACTTCACGAGGTTCTTGCATCAGCTTGTAGTGCTGGCATCGTCGCTTGATGACGCGCGGCTCGATGCGACCGGGGCGATTGGCGACCCCGCATTCGGCAATCTGGCGGAGCATATTCCGACAACAGGCTGTGAGCAGCGTCACGGCAATTTGTTCCGGCCCGAAGCATTTCCAGGATGCAAGTACATATTGGCAAGTAGCGGTAAAACTGATCTGACGTGGCAGCTTGTCGTGCAATAGCGCCGCCGCCGCTACTGTGGTTCGGATCAGGTTGTAGCCCAACAGCGTCATCCACAGTTCCTTGCGGACCATCACGGGCGATTTGCAGCGCACGTGACACAGATGCAGTGACTGTTTGATGGAGCGAATATCCAATTCCACATTCCAACGAAAACCATATAGTTCCGCGACGTCTTCTTTTGTGTAGACTTTCGCGTCGAGCAACGTCGTGACGATAGTGAGCTCCTGAGTCCGGCGGCCCGCCTCGACGATTTGGTAGCGGAGTTCGCGCAGCTGCATAGTCTCGGGAATCGAATCGTAAGTCGCCTGATCCATCCATTCCGGCTTCGCCGGCCTCGTCCAGTCGAGTATGTGATCGCATTTGCCTAAGCGACGCCCGCGGCGAAAGTCTACATGCCGCTTCTGGTGCATCCGCGCACAGACTTGCACCTGCCTTTTCTGCAACAGAGCGATCATCATAAAAGAGCAATAGTACCGATCCATCACGGCCACATCGCCAGTTCTTAATGAATCTAGCAACTGACGTAGCAATGCCGTCTCGCCGGTTTCCTTGCCCGAGTAGGGTCCCAACGCCAGCCCCATGACGCAACCCGTCGCCAAGGACAAGATGGCCGCCGTCCGAGCGATTGGTAGTCCCACGCCCGCCTTCTGCGATTTCGGCGATGGGAACGTGGCTTGGTTGGCGGGAGTGTCCGGCATGGTGAAAGTGAAACCGTCGACCAGCTTGGCATGTAGGCCTTTCCACAACCACTTCCGTTCGGCCTGGTCCTCCATGTCGTCGGCGACCAACACGGTCAACTCGCGCAGAGCGGCTTCGGGCAGTTTGGCGCGCGCTCGGCAATAGTCGCCGGTGTCGGACGTCGGCGTGGACTCGTTCCGCCACATACGGTAAGCAACGATGCAGGCTACGGCCGCTTGGCACGACGCCTGCTTGCCGTCACGCAAGACCTGGCCCAGAAAACCCCAGACCACGACGGCCGTCGAATAGATGTGGCGTTCAGCGAACAGGTCTCCATACTTGGCGAACACTCGCTCGATACGTTCTGCCGAAAGGACGCTGGCAAAGGGCAGACCTGGCGCGGCCAGAAACGCCGACACCACTTGCTGAAAACTGCTACCGCCACCGCTCGCAGGATCTGGTAAGCTGGCCATGAGAAAACCCTGCTTGGTCTCTGTGCAGCAGATCAACCAAGGAGGGTTCACATATGTATCCAAGGATGGCATTACAGCTCAATACCAGCCCCAGATCGTACGGATTTTACAAAAAATTTTCGTCCGGTCCTAGGCCAGGTTGCGCGCCGAGGATGCGGCGACAGTGCCATTCGTGTCAGGACTCTTTTTGGGGTCTTCCGCGGGGGCGGAGGGTTGACTGGAGGTTCAGGTGCCGCGCGATTGCCTGCACCCAATTCTCATCTCCAAAGGGCGACCCCCGATT